>CAZTLU010000025.1:3887-21921 GCA_964614605.1 uncultured Eubacteriales bacterium | reverse complement strand
CAATAAAGCAAATCAAAAATCATACGCTGGCAATACGACAATGTGTAATAATGCTTGAAAATATTGAATTGCTTTTAGAACACAGAAATTTGTCAATAGACTGTATTTTTGATTTTTTAAGTAAGAACGAGAACTTTACTCAACTCAAATTTATTGACAGTGTTGCAAATGATTTTGAAAACGAAACAGATTACGATAAAGTACTCGCAAAGTCTCTTGCAGTTAAGAAAAATGTTAAAAATTTTGATTCTGCAGATTTAGAATTACTTAAGGCTTATTTTTCTGTTATCGGCAAAACCGATTTATCAGGACAAATTTCAAATTGCAGACTTTATAAAGAGTTTTTCAAGCAAAAACTTCAAAAACTTGAGTCTGAAGAAAATATGAAATGCAAATCGGCGGGTACATTTATTGTCGGTACGGGAGTATTGTTTATTATTATTTTAATTTAGTGGTGAAAATGGATATTACATTTCTTTTTAAAATTGCAGGAATAGGTTTGATTGTAGCAGTTCTTCAGCAAATGCTTTCAAAAGCAGGCAGAGAGGAATTTGCAACACTGACCGTACTGACAGGGATAATCGTAATTATAGCAATGATGGTTCCGCAATTAACATCAGTATTTGATGAGATAAAGTCAATTTTTGATTTATGAATGTTTTGTTAAAAATAGCGGCAATTGCTTTTGTTTATATTTGTCTGTCAATGGTTTTAAAATCACAGAGACCGGAATATGTCTTTCTTATAAGAATTTGTGCGGTTGTACTTATTTTTCTGATTATTGTTGATGACCTTGCAGATTTTATTACAAATATGCTTTCCGCATTCTCTGCTTTTAACATAAGTTCAGAGCACATAAGCCTGCTGCTCAAGGTTGTGGGCATTTCGGTTGTAACCGACTTTGTATGTGATAGTTTAAAAGATAGTGGTGAAAGCTCACTATCAAGTATTGTATCAATTGCATCAAAGTTTATGATTTTATATATGGCTTTACCGCTTATAAATGGTTTAATTATTTTTTGTCTGCAATTAGTTGAATAATTATGAAAAGGATTTTAATAATTATATTTTCCGTACTTTTGCTAATTTCTTGCCTGTCTTTTTCGGCTAATGCAACAGTACCGGATTTTAACACGGTTTGGGAGTCAACTGATGAACAAACAAAAGAATATCTCGAAGATATGGGTGTTGACGAATTAACACTTGAAGAAATATTTGAGTTATCCCCAACAAGAGTGATAGAGTTTCTTATTGATATTGCTTTCGACGGCGGAGTGAAAATCTTCAGAAACATAACTCTAATTATTGTAGTTCTTGTTATTACCGCAATTGCATGTTCTTTTTTGCGGGAGTCTGATAAAACGGAACAAGTAGTTAATTTTGTAAGCACCTTGATTATTTTGTCAATTGTTGTAGCACCAATTAGCAGAATGATTACCGATGCTGTAGCAGGAATTAAAACCTCAACTATATTTGTAAATGCATATCTGCCCGTAATGACTGCAATAATCATAGCTTCAAAGAATCCTGCATTGGCGGTTACATATAACTCATTTTCACTATTTTTATCTTCTGTTATTTCAAATGTTGCCAATAGCTTTTTGGTGCCTTGTATAAGTGCTTTACTGTCTTTTAACATTCTGTCTTCTTTTTCATTTGAGAACTATCGTGACCGAATTGTAAAAGCAATTCGCAAAATGATTGTTATAATTCTCTCGCTATTTTCTACTGTATATACAGGCTTGCTGACGACTCAAAGTATTCTTGCAACTTCATCAGACAGTGTAGCACTTAAAGGAATAAAGTTTATTTCAGGTGCTTTTGTACCAATAGTGGGCGGGGGAGTGGGCGACGCAATTTCGTCAGTGTTTTCAAGCTTTGTAATAATGAAAAACACACTTGGTGTGTTTGTAATCATTGTAATCATTTTAATCAATCTTCCGGTAATGGTTGAGCTTCTTTTGTGGTATTTCGCATTAAATTTATGTTCAATTTTTTCTGTGATGTTCAATCTTAATCAGATTACAGATATTATTGACAGCCTTTCGTCAATTCTTTCACTACTTAACACAATAATGTTTTTCATAACCTTTGTTCTCGTTATTTCAACGGGTGTAATAATTATGATGGGAAAATAATATGGAAACCTTTAAAATATGGATAATGTCACTTTGCGGAGCAACAGCTGTGTCAGCAGTTTTCAAATTACTTTTAGCAGATTCTTCACTGAAAAAAGTAATTAATGTATTCTTTTCAATTTTTATTTTATTTTACACGGTTATGCCGCTACAATCTTTTTTTAAAGAAAATATCGAATTAGACTCTGATGGAAATGAAATTTCTTACAATGAATATTATCAGGACGGCTATGAAGTTGTCATCACCCAGGCAGTCACAAATCTGTGCGGCGATATGGGTATTAAGGTTTTAAGCATTGATATTGATTCATATATTGATAATGAGGGTTATCTGAATGTTGAAAAAATTGTGCTTTACACTGATTCAGCAAATACAGAAGAAGTAGAAAACAAAATTAAGAATGAGCTTGGATTTGAGGTGGAGGTAAAATGAAATTACCGCTGAAAGATTTCATAAATAAGCTTAAAATTGATAAGAAAACTGCATTATTTGTCGTTATCGGATTTACCGCGATTTTAATTATTTTTCTATCTGAATTCAGCAATTCAGTGGGAGAAGAAAAAAATGTAAATGTAAATACAGAAGAAATGTCATCTGTGACCTATTGTGAATATCTTGAAAACAAGGTTGAGGAAATTGTTGAGTCCATTGAGGGCGCCGGTGAAGCAAAGGTAATGATAACTCTCTCTGAAACCACAGAATATATTTATGCAACTAACGATAAGGATTCAAGAAAAAATTCTGAAAATACTGATGACTCAACCTTTGAAAATGATTATGTGATAATTGAAAATAACAGTAACGATACAGGACTTCTTATTAAAACCATCGAACCAAAGGTAAGGGGAGTTGCAGTAGTATGTGAAGGGGGTAATGACAGTACGGTACAACGGCAAATTTATTCTGCAGTGAGTGCGGTGCTAAATATCAGTACATCAAGAATTTCAATTTCAAAGCTAAATGTTACGGAGGAAAAATAATGAAAAGTAAAATAATATTGAGAAAGCATTTATTGACTCTAACTCTTGTTGTCGCATTGGGTCTTGCAGTTTTTGTTAATTGGTATTATACAAAGCAGGATAATAATATCACCGAGCCCGAGGTTACCGATGAAGTGAATTTAGGCGATGCACAATATGTAAATTCCGATAGTGTAAAAAGTGAAGACGATTATTTCACAGATGCAGAAATCAACAGAACAAAAGCTCACGACAGTGCAACGGAATATCTTGAAGAATTAATAAATGATTCATCGTCAGATGAAGATACAAAAGCACTTGCAAGGGAAAAACTTACAAAAATTTCAGAGCAAATAAAATTGGAATCTGATATGGAAACCTTAATTTCTGCCCAGACTAATACTGCTTGCGTTGTAACTTATGATGGTGAAACTGTTGAAGTAATTTTACCAAAAGGTACAGTCAATGATGAGATACTGATTAAAATTAAAGACATCATTATTTCAAAAACCTCATTAGGCGCAGAAAATATAACAATTATTGAATTAAAATAATACATATATTCTGTGTTTATGCAATTTTCTATTGAATTTTAGCGGATATAGTGATACAATATACATAAATTCAATGTATATACATTATCGAACCGCAGAAAATTTAGTACACTCCCTGTCTTTTTTCTGACGGGGAGTGTAATTTTTTTGGAGGATAATATGACTCGTAAAGAAGAAAGAGAGCTTGCTTTCACCCTGATTTTTGAAAAGATTTTCAATGATGAATTAACAATTGAAGAGATTGTCAACAATGCAGTTGAGGCAAGACTTATTGAAGAAAACACCTTTGCATTTTCTCTTGCACAGTTAACCTATGAGCATTGCGAAGAAATCGATGCAATCATCAATGAGAATTCTGTTGGCTGGCGTGTTTCACGTCTTCCTAAAGTAAGTCTTGCAATTATGCGTCTTGCTTTATGCGAAATTCTTTATGTACCCTCAATTCCTAAGGGTGTTTCTATCAATGAGGCAGTTGAGCTTGCAAAGAAGTTTGCAACACAGGAGGACGCTTCATTTATCAATGGTATTCTCGGCAAATATGTTAGAGAGAATGATGCTCAGTGAGTTATTTTCTTGGAATTGATACAAGTAATTATACAACTTCGGTAGCATTATACAATGATGAAACCAATGAGGTTGTCAGCAAAAAGAAGCTTTTACCCGTAAAAAGCGGTGAAAAGGGTATTCGTCAGAGTGATGCTGTTTTTCATCATACAGTGCAGTTGCCCAACCTCGTGGAAGAATTGTTCGAAGATTTTCACGGTGAAATAAAAGCAGTAGGTGTTTCAGTTAAACCATGCAATGAAGACGGCTCATATATGCCATGTTTTCTTGTGGGTATTTCTGTTGCGCGCTCACTTGCAAAAGCAATGAATATTCCGCTTTATAATTTCTCACATCAAGATGGTCATATCGCCGCCGCATTGTATTCGGCAGATAAACTTGATTTTATTGACCGAGAGTTTTTAGCATTTCATATTTCAGGCGGCACTTCACAAGCTTTGCTTGTAAAGCCAAACGAAAAGTATTTTTGCACCGAAAAGGTTTCTGATTCTCTCGATTTAAAAGCAGGACAGGCTGTGGACAGAGTCGGAGTTATGTTAAGCCTTGATTTTCCCTGTGGCCCTGCACTTGAAAGGCTTGCACACAACAGTATAAACCCGTTAACAAAAATTAAGGTTTACCGCCGTGACGGGAAATTTAGCCTCTCCGGTGTTGAAAATAAGTGCAAAAAAATGTTTGAAGATGGCGAAAAAGCAGAAGATATTTCTATGTATTGTTTGAGTTATATTTATTCTGCCCTTGACGATACTGTAGGCGAATTACTTTTAAAATACGGAAAATTACCCACCGTTTTTTCAGGCGGTGTAATGTCAAATAAAATAATTCGCGCCGAATTACAGAAAAAATATGATTCTTATTTTGCCGAGCCGCAGTTTTCTGCTGATAATGCATGCGGTGTGGCTATTCTTTCTTCAATTTGTGACAAAAGGAAAAAATAAAATGAATTCTCCGCTTATTTTAACTGTTTCACAATTGAATCTTTATGCGAAATCCTTACTCGAACAAGATATGAATTTAACTAATGTTTTTGTGTCGGGCGAGATTTCAAATTTTACCGACCATTATCGTAGCGGTCACCTGTATATGAGTATTAAAGATAACTCTGCATCAATCAGCGCTGTTATGTTTGCGGGTAACGCGTCAAGACTTAAATTCAGACCCGAAAACGGAATGTCGGTTATAATTCGTGGCAGAGTATCAATCTATGAACGCGACGGTAGATATCAGTTGTATATTGATGATATGCAACCCGACGGTATAGGTGCGCTGGCTCTTGCCTTTGAGCAGACAAAAGAAAGACTTGCAAAGGCGGGACTTTTTGATGCCGAGCATAAGCAAAGAATACCAGAAATCCCTCAAAGAATAGGTGTTATTTCTTCGCCCACAGGTGCGGCTGTACAAGATGTTCTTAATGTTTTAGGCAGACGCTTTCCTATGGCTGAAGTCATTTTTGCAGGAGTTCAGGTGCAGGGCGACAGTGCGGCACCCACAATTATTGAAGCAATAAAAGCCATGAATGCTTATACAGATGTTGATACAATCATAATTGCCCGTGGTGGTGGCTCCGCAGAGGATTTATGGCCCTTTAACGACGAAAAACTTGCTTATGCAATTTATGATTCGGAAATTCCCATTATTTCCGGTGTAGGTCACGAAACAGATTTTACAATATGCGATTTTGTTGCAGATTTGCGAGCTCCAACACCGTCTGCGGCGGCAGAATTGGCTGTTCCTGATATGCGTGAACAGAAATATTATATTTCTGCATTAAAGGCATCTCTTGACAATGCGTTAGAGGTTAATATTCGCGAATTGGAATATGACCTTGAAAAGCTCGTTAAATCTCCCATACTTCAAAACCCAAAAATAATTATTGAAAACAGTGAAATGTATCTTGATACACTTAATTCAAAAATTAACGATAGCTTTAAAACTCTTGTAACAAACTATTCATCAAATTTTGCTATGATGTGCTCAAGGCTTGAGTCATTAAGTCCTTTAAAAGTTCTGTCACGTGGTTATTCAATAGTGAAAAGTAATGAAAATATAATAACTGATAAAAATGATTTATCAGTTGGCGATAAAATTTCTCTCCGGTTTGCAAAAGGTACTGCAAAGGCTGAAATTATCGAGGTGTAATTTATGAAAATGACATATGAACAGGCGACAAAAAGACTTGAAGAAATAGTTGAGAAACTTGAAGAAGGCTCAATGCCTCTTGAAGAATCAATGAAGCTTTATGAAGAGGGAGTTAAGCTCTCTGAATTCTGTATGAAAAAGTTAAACGATGCAAAGCAGAAAATTATTGATATCAATGAGGTAAAAAATGATGATTGATATTAAAAAATATGTTAATGAACAGGCAAATTTGATTTCTCAAAGACTCGAATTAATACTTTCGCCCAATATGAAATCAACCGTTCTGGAAGCTATGAAATATAGTGTTTCAAATGGAGGAAAAAAAATTCGACCAATTTTTGCAATGGAATTTGCAAAAGTATCTGGGGGCAACTTAGATTCTGCGCTTGATTTTGGTTGTGCTGTTGAGATGATACACACATATTCACTTATTCACGATGATTTGCCTTGTATGGACAATGATAATATGCGTCGTGGTAAACCCGCGTGTCACATTGCTTACGGAGAAGATATTGCTCTTTTAGCTGGTGATGCACTATTGACTGAAGCCTTTGGAACTATTGCAACCACTGAAAATGTTTGTCCGGAAAATATTGTTAGGGCAGTTTCATACCTTGCAGGATTTGCAGGTATTAGTGGTATGGTTGGTGGTCAGGTACTTGATTTGCAGTTTGAAAAAACAGCTCCGAGTATCGATGAAATTCGCCAAATGTATTATTTGAAAACCTGTGGACTCATACAGGCATCTTGTGTTTTAGGATGTCTTGCTGGTAACGGTTATGATGAAAATAAAATTAATGCTGCACTTGAATATGCTGAAAATCTCGGTATAGCATTTCAAATTCAAGATGATATTCTTGACATTGAAGGCGATATAACTTCTCTCGGAAAACCTGTTGGTAGTGACGAGAAAAACGATAAATCAACATTTGTTAAATATTTGGGTATTGAAAAATCAAAACAATTAGTAAAAGAATATACCGAAAAAGCAATTTCTGCGTTAAATGTTTTTGATAATAATACTGAAACATTAAAAGAACTCGCTTTTATGCTTGTTGACAGAAAAAATTGATTGGAGAAATATTTTGGAAAATTTTAAATTTTTGGGTAATATAAATTCACCCGCAGATTTAAAAAAATTGAATATAAACGAGCTTGAAGCACTTGCGTCCGAAATCAGACAGGTTATGTTGAATACCGTTTCACAAAACGGTGGTCACTTGTCATCAAATCTCGGTGTGGTTGAGCTCACAATTGCTATGCACAAAAAATTCAATTCACCAAATGATAAAATTGTTTGGGATGTTGGTCATCAGATTTATGCTCATAAAATTCTCACCGGCAGACGCAATGAGTTCAACACATTAAGAACAGAAAACGGAATTTCTGGCTTTTGTGCTCCTAACGAGAGTGTACACGATGTGTTTTATAGTGGTCACTCAAGCACCTCTATTTCAGCTGCATTAGGCATTGCAGAAGCCAACAAAAAGCTTGGTAAAAAGGATTATACAATTGCGGTAATCGGTGACGGTGCACTTACGGGCGGTATGGCTTATGAGGCGCTTAACAATGCCGGCCGTTCGGGTACACGCCTTATTGTTATTCTTAATGATAATGAAATGTCGATTTCAGAAAATGTTGGCTCAATGGCTCGTTACCTTGCGGTTATTCGTTCAAAACCTGAGTACTTCAAACTGAAAGCAAAAACCGAAAAAACGCTTAATCGAATTCCATTGATTGGCAAACCGATTTCATCAATTATTTCCAAACTTAAAAGTGATATTAAATCTTCAATGTACGAAAGTACTTTCTTTGAGGATTTAGGCTTTAAATATATGGGCCCGATTGACGGCCACAATTTAGATAATCTTTGCGAAGCACTTGATAGTGCAAAGCTTGTCAATGCTCCCGTAGTACTTCATATCTGCACTACAAAGGGTAAGGGCTACGAATTTGCAGAGAAAAATCCAAGTGTATACCACGGTATTTCAAAATTTGATGTTGAAGCAGGTGCTTGTGCAGAAGGTTCAACTAATTTTTCAAATGAATTCGGTAAAAAGCTTTGTGAATTGGCAGAAAAAGACGATAAAATATGCACAATTACTGCCGCAATGTCTTTAGGTACTGGCTTAAAGGAATTCTCTGAAAGATTTGCTGACAGATTTTATGATGTTGGCATTGCAGAACAACATGCAGTTACCTTTGCATCGGGTCTTGCAAAGGGCGGAATGACACCTTGCTTTGCGGTTTATTCTACATTCCTTCAAAGAGCATATGACCAAATTGTGCACGACGGAACTTTACAAAAACAAAAGGTAATTATCGGTGTTGACCGTGCTGGCTTTGTAGGTGAAGATGGTGTTACACACCAAGGTGTTCTTGATGTTTCATTTCTCAACAGTATTCCGGACATCACAGTTTATTCACCATTTACTTATAACAGATTAAGAATTGATGTTGAAAATGCAGTTAATAATGCTGAAAATCTTACGGTAATCCGTTACCCACGCGGTTCGGAACCCGTTATACCCGAAGAATTTACTTTTAGTGAAAATGATTACGACTATTTTGAAAATGGAAAGAACATTCTTCTTGTTGCATATGGTCGTATTTCTTCAGAGGTTCTCAAAGCAGTAAAAGAATTGAATGAAAAGGATATTTCAGTATCTGTTCTCATTCTTAATAAAATTAAGCCTATTGAGAATTTTGCAGTTAAATTGGCAAGCGGTTACAATAATATTTTATTTTATGAAGAAGCAGTAAAATCGGGCAGTATTGGGCAAAGTTTTGCCGATATGCTTTTAGAAAATTACTATAATGGTAATTACAAGCATATTGCAGTAAACGATGAATTTGTTCCTCACGCATCGGTTACTTCACTTATAAAGAAATATCATTTAAATGCAGAAAGTATCGTAAATCAGATTTTGGAGATAGCGAATGGCTGAAAAGAAAAGACTTGACACAGTTGTAGTTGAATTGGGTTTTGCTGAAACCCGTTCAAAAGCCTCGGCAATTATTATGTCGGGAGAAATATATGTGAACGGACAAAAAGAGACCAAAGCTGGCTACGCCGTTAAAGAAACCGATAAAATTGAATTCAAGGGTAAGAAAATGCCTTTTGTAAGTCGCGGAGGATACAAGCTTGAAAAGGCTATGAAAGTGTTCCCGATTAAGCTTGATGGTTGCATCTGTATGGACATAGGTGCGTCAACGGGTGGATTTACTGACTGTATGCTTCAATGCGGTGCATCAAAGGTATATGCAATCGATGTTGGTTATGGTCAGCTTGCATGGAAATTGCGTACCGACGAAAGAGTCATAAACCTTGAACGCACAAATTTCAGATATTTAACAAATGAAACCGTAACAGATGAAATTGACTTCGCAAGTATTGATGTTTCGTTTATTTCTCTTAAGAAGATTTTACCCGTGCTATTTGATTTTCTCAAAATTGGCGGGCAAACTGTCGCACTCATTAAACCCCAGTTTGAAGCGGGTAAAGAAAAAGTTGGGAAAAAAGGTGTGGTAAGAGATATAAATACACACAAAGAGGTTATTTCTTCAATAGTCAACTTTGCTTTTGAAAGCGGATTTTCTGTGTTAGGGCTCGATTTTTCACCAATAAGAGGCCCGGAGGGTAACATTGAATATCTTGTTTATCTTTCAAAAGACGAAGAAAAGATATTATCAGTAAGTGAACAAGACATTAACAATATTGTGGACAAATCACATTTAATATTGAGTGGTGAATAATTTGAAAATCGGTATAGTTCCAAATTTTACAAGGGAAAAAACTCTTGATGTAACAAAAGAAACTGTTACATATCTTGAAAAACTGAATATTGATTTTTATTTCGATGTTATCTCACAAAAAGATTTACCTCTTAATATTGATAACTGTAAATTCCTTGATGATTTATATTCAAATGTTGATTTGCTTATTGCAATTGGTGGCGATGGCTCATACATAAATACCGCAAAGCAGGCGGCAATTCACAAAAAGCCCGTTCTTTGCATAAATGCGGGCAATTTAGCCTTTTTGGCAGGACTTGAGGGTAACGAGCTTCATCTGCTCGAAATGCTGCTTACAGGTGAATTTACGACGGATAAGCGTATGATGCTTGAGGTATCAGTTGAAAATTCTGACGGTATAAGATTTCTCGGTTATTGTCTTAATGATGTTGCAATTGCCCGTGGAAGCGAAATAAAACTTATTGACCTTGATGCATTTTGTGATGAGCGAAAAATTAACAGTTACCGTGCTGACGGTATTGTACTGTCAACCCCAACGGGCTCAACTGCATACTCATGGTCGGCAGGTGGACCTGTTATTGACCCTGATTTGCAATGCATAATGCTCACACCTATCTGTACACATTCACCTTTAAATCGTTCACTTGTATTTAATGAAACATCAGTCATAACTGTGAAATCAGCAAAAAAATCTCAAAGAATTTGTGTATCTGCAGATGGTGAAAATTCAATTGAACTTTCAGAGGATTTTGAAGTTAAAATTAAGAAATCTGAATATTATGCGGAATTTATAAGAATTAAATCAGACGAGTTTTATGATATTCTCAACAGTAAATTATCTCAAAGGAGAATATAACCCCATGAAAAAAAGAAGACATGAGCTTATATTGGAATTTATAAAGAATAATAATGTTTCCACACAGGAAGAAATTATTTCTATGCTCAGTGAGAACGGATTTAAGGTTACACAAGCCACAATCTCACGCGACATAAAAGAATTAAAGCTTGTTAAAGAACACTACGGTAAAAATGAGACAAGATATGCAATTACAGAAAAGCAGGTAAATAATGACGATAATTTTAAAATGATATTTAATCGCTCTGCTTTGTCAGTTGAAGCTGCAATGAATATTGTTGTAATTAAGTGCTATCCCGGTACTGCAAATGCTGCTTGTATGGCACTTGAAAACATACATCTTGACGGTGTTGTAGGCACTTTGGCGGGGGATGACACAATTTTCGTTGCCTGTAAAGAGCTTCATGCAACTTCAATAGTAATTGACACAATAAAAGCAATGCTGAAAGGCTGATATTTATGCTTTCAAATCTTAAAATATCAAATATTGCTATTATAAAAGAGGCTGTTATCGATTTTGATAATGGTCTTAATGTATTGACCGGTGAAACAGGCGCAGGTAAATCAATTATCATTGATGCAATCAACGCAATTCTCGGTGAGAGAACCTCTCGTGAGTTGATAAGAACAGGCAGTAATAACGCTGAAGTTACAGCATTTTTTGAGAAAATCAATAATGATGTAAGTTCGGTGCTTGACGAGTTTGGCATAGATTGTGAAGAAGATAATTCTTTGCTGATTTCAAGAAAAATCTCTCTTGATGGTAAAAATGTCTGTAAGGTAAATGGCTCAAGTGTTACTGTTTCAATGCTCAAAAAAATCGGGCAGGCGCTTATAAATGTGCACGGACAAATGGATAACCACAATCTTCTCAACGAAGAGTTACATTTCACTTATATTGACAGCTTTGCAGAGAACAGCGATATACTTGAAGAATATCTTAATGCGTACAACGATTATTGTTCTTGCAAAAGAAGATATGATAATTTGATTGTTGATGAGGGCGAAAAAGCGAGAAAGATTGACCTTTTGACATATCAGATAAAAGAAATTGAAGACGCTGATATCAAAATAGGCGAGTGGGAAGAGTTGGAAAAACGCAAAAAAGTTTTGCAGAATGCAGAACAACTTATTTCACTTGTTAGCAATGCTGTGGAAATTATAAACGGTAATGATAATTTCTCTGGCGTTGCTGATATGCTAAACACTGCTTCAAATTCGCTTGTAAAGGCATCTGCTTTTGATGAAACACTCAACACAGTTTCAGATACTGTCGCTGAAATGTCATATAATATTGCTGATTGCGCAAGTGAGCTCAACAGCTTTCTCTATTCACTTGATGTTGACCCTAACGAGCTTGATTTAATTGAAGAGCGACTTGATATACTGTTTAAGCTTTCAAAGAAATACGGTAAAAATGAAAGTGAAATTCTTGAATTCCTTGAAAAAGCACAAAGGGAATTGGATGAAATCACTTTTTCTGATAAGTTAAAGGAACAACTTGAAATTGAATTAAGCGAAAAGTATGAAATAATGGACAAAGCAAGCCGCAAATTATCGGAAAACCGTCAGAAATATGGTGAAATCTTCATTGAAAATGTAAAAAATGAGCTTGCGTTTCTTGATATGGCATCAATTTCATTTAAGATTGTGCAGAATAGAAAGCCTTTTGATGAAACAGGTGCAGATGAAATCTATTTCTTGATTTCTGCCAACGCGGGCGAAGAACCAAAACCACTTTCCAAGATTGCATCGGGCGGTGAGTTATCACGAATTATGCTTGCAATTAAGAATGTTTTAGCATTAAAAGACAATATTCAGACACTTATTTTTGATGAGGTTGACACAGGTGTGAGCGGTCGTGCTGCACAGAAAATCGGTATCAAGCTAAAAGAGGTTTCAAAGAATCGTCAAGTGCTTTGCGTAACTCATTTGGCACAAATTGCCTGCTTTGCCGATAATCATTTCTTGATTTCAAAGTCCGAGAGTGAAAATAAGACTTACACAAAGGTTGAGTCACTTGATAACAATGGCAAGATTCACGAATTAGCTCGCATTATCGGTGGAATTGAAGCAAGTCAGTTGTCACTTGATGCGGCGGCAGAAATGATTGAAAATGCTAAAAAATATTGACTTGACTTTTATTTTTAATTGTGTATAATAAATTCAATGACTTTGAAGCGAAGAAGTAATAAGAATTTTGCAGTTTCAGAGAGTGTCCGTTTGGTGAAAGGACATACGCAAGGCTTATGAAATACATCGTGGAGTTGTTTCCTTGAAATAATAGTAGGGGAAATCGGGTGTACCCGTTACAGTACAGAGTAATGACAGTTACTCGTTGAGGCTGTTGACCGTGAGGTAACAGTAAACATGAGGTGGTAACACGAAATCTTTTCGTCCTCTGCATTTAGCAGGGGATTTTTTATTTTTCAGGAGGTATTTAACATGGGAGTTTATGAAGAACTCGTTGCCCGCGGTCTTATCGCGCAGGTGACAAATGAAGAAGAAATCAAAAATCTTGTTAACGAGGGAAAAGCTGTTTTCTATATCGGCTTTGACCCGACAGCAGATAGCTTGCATGTTGGTCATTTTATGGCACTTTGTCTTATGAAGAGATTACAGATGGCAGGTAATAAGCCAATCGCACTTATCGGTGGCGGTACTGCTATGATTGGTGACCCGTCAGGCAGAAGCGATATGCGTCAGATGATGACAAAAGAAACAATTCAGCATAACTGCGATTGTTTCAAAAAGCAAATGAGCCGTTTTATTGATTTTTCAGACGGTAAGGCTCTTATGGTTAATAACGCTGATTGGCTTCTTGACCTTAACTATATTGAAGTTCTCCGTGAGGTTGGTGCTTGCTTCAGCGTTAACCGTATGCTTGCTGCTGAGTGCTACAAGCAGAGAATGGAAAAGGGTCTTTCATTCCTTGAGTTCAACTATATGATTATGCAGAGCTACGACTTCTATGAATTGTTCCAGAAATACGGCTGTAATATGCAGTTCGGTGGCGACGACCAGTGGAGCAATATGCTTGGTGGTACTGAACTTATCAGAAGAAAACTCGGCAAAGATGCACACGCAATGACAATTACTCTTCTTCTCAATTCAGAGGGTAAAAAGATGGGTAAAACACAGTCAGGTGCTGTCTGGCTTGACCCCAACAAAACTTCTCCCTTTGATTTCTATCAGTATTGGAGAAATGTTGATGATGCCGATGTACTTAAGTGCATCAGAATGCTCACGTTCTTACCTCTTGAAGAAATCGAAAAGATGGACTCATGGGAAGGAAGTCAGTTAAATACTGCAAAGGAAATTCTTGCATTTGAGCTTACAAAGCTTGTTCACGGTGAAGAAGAGGCAATTAAGGCACAGGAAGGTGCAAGAGCACTTTTCTCAGGTAAAGGCAATACAGAGAATATGCCAACAGTAGAACTCACTGCAGACGATTTTAATGACGATAGCGTACTTGTTTCAGATATTATGATTAAGGCAGGTATTGCAAAGTCAAAGGGCGAGTGCCGTCGTCTTATCGAACAAGGTGGCGTATCTGTTGATGATGATAAGGTTACAGAGCCATTTAAAGCACTTTCAAAGAGTGACTTTGAAAAAGGATATGTAATCATTAAGAAAGGCAAAAAGGTCTTCTACAAGGCAATTTTAGCTTAAATAACAATGTATGGCGGGAGCAAGCAAGCTCTCGCCGTTTTTATTACTTATGAGTAAAACAATTAAGCACCCTCGGCAATTGTCAAGAGTGCTATGATTATTAAATTTTGGCATAAAAAAAGCACCTGCAAAGCAAGTGCTTAAAAATAATTGTGTTTTACAATCCTCTTACGCCGCCATATATACACTTGGGCGTTTTGCATTCAACTGCTATAGAATTTCCTCGTTTTTCATATATTATTTCATTACCACAACGAGGACATTTAACTGACTTTTCGGGATTATTCAATTTTTCATCCAAAGCGGCATAGTCTTTTTCATTCATCATAACCATAAAAAAATCCTCTGGTGTGAATTCTACCCTGCCTGTTACTATTGGATTAGGTATGCCTTTTTCTAATTCTTCGCTCATTAGATATTAGCCTCTCTCAAAAGATAATTTATTAGGAAATATTCCTTTTGTAAATGTGTTACAATATTTCACCATTATTCTATTTATACTTGTAAGCGGAACATTAGAATTAACAGGTTGCTTTATAATTACGGGTTCTGTATTCCGAAAAAATTCGATTTCACCAGTCATATTATCTGTTGAAGTTCCAAAATAATAAACCGCACTATCAGAGTTTAAATCTTTTAGATTACAATATATCATAATTATGAATTAAGTGCTGAATAAACTGCGTCACCGTCGTGACTATAAACAAGAACTGAAATATCAACTTCAGAAGTTGTAATCATTCTCACTTCAACATCAGTTGATGCAATTGCCGAAAATACTTTAGCAGCAACGCCAGGACAATTTTTCATTCCTTCACCAAAAACTGAAATCTTTGTGTTACCACTACTGATTGCAAGTTTAAGTTCAGGGTGGAGCTCACGAAGCTTTGAAGCAGTTTCAAAAACCTTGCCCAAATCATCATCATTCACAGTAAAAGAAAGATTTGAGGTTTTACCCTGCGGAGGATTTTGCGAAATCATATCAACATCAATTCCTACATTTGAGAGCATTTCAAAAATCTGTGCAACAACCTTGAAATCAGCAGGGGAGTCATTGATAGAAATAAGTGTTACATTTTCAATCATTGTAATATTATCAATCGTGTTCATTAATTTAAACCTCCTTAAGAATTAACTAAATCTTTCATTGAGTAAAAGCCGGGTTCCTTTCCTACAAGGAAAATTCCTGCATTTACTGAACCGTTTGCAAATAACTGCTTTGAATATGCAGAGTGTGAAATTTTAATTACTTCATCAGGACCTGCAAAGATTATTTCATGCTCACCAACAATTGTACCGCCGCGAACTGCGTGAATTCCAATTTCGTTCTTTGTGCGTTTCATTCTCTTTGAATGACGGTCAAATTCATAAATCTGCTTCTCATCAAGTGCTTCTGAAATTGAATCTGCAAGCATTAAAGCAGTTCCGCTCGGCGCGTCAATTTTCTGGTTGTGATGAGCCTCAACAATTTCAATATCAAAACTACCTTGAAGTACCTTTGCAGCTTTTTTAGCAAGCTCTGAAACAAGACTCACACCGATTGACATATTTGCAGAGAAGAAAAGGGGGACATCATTAGAAGCCGATTTGATTGACTCAATCTGCTGTTCAGTAAGTCCTGTTGTAGCAATTACAGCGGGGATTTTCTTTTCTTTCGCAAATGCGAGTAAATCTTCAAGTACTGACGGATGTGAAAAGTCAATAATCACATCTGCATCAACATTAACCTCATCAAATGAATTAAATATGGGAAATGAGCAATCGGCATTTGCCAAATCAACACCAGCAACTATTTCACAATCGTTACGGTTATTCACACAAGCAGTAATTGCTTTGCCCATTTTTCCTAAAGCACCGCTTAAAATAATCCTTGTCATTTTTTCACGTCCAACAATAAAATTAAATCAAATTATACTTTTTAAGTACAGCCTCAAGCTTTGCGTTGTTAGCATCTGTCATTTCGCAAAGAGGCATACGAAGTGGACCAACATCCATACCCATCATTTGCATTGCAACCTTAACAGGAATGGGGTTAACATCCATAAACATAGCATTGCAAAGCTCTAAATACTTGAGCTGAAGCTCAGCACTTTCTTTGCATTTACCCTCAAGATAAAGTGTGGGAATATCGTGTGCAACCTTTGGGCAGATGTTTGAAAGAACAGAAATAACGCCCTTACCGCCCAAAGACATAATGGGAACAATTTGGTCATCGTTGCCCGAATAAACATCAAGCTTATCACCGCAAAGTGCAATTGTCTGCGCAATCTGTGAAAGATTTCCGCTTGCTTCTTTTGTAGCAATAATGTTTTTGTGCTCTGCAAGCTCTGCATAAGTTTCGGGAAGAACATTAACACCTGTACGACTTGGTACATTGTAAATTATAACAGGCTTTGAAACATTATCAGCAATAGCGTTGTAGTGCTTAACAAGGCCTCTCTGAGAGCATTTGTTGTAATAAGGTGTAACAACAAGCATTGCATCTGCGCCTGCTTTTTCAGCGTCCTGTGAAAGCTCAATTGCGTATGCAGTTTCATTACTGCCTGTACCTGCAATAACAGGAATTCTGTGATTTACAACATCAACTGTGAATTTGATTACATCAGAATGCTCACTCGGTGTAAGAGTTGCACTTTCACCGGTTGTACCGCAAATAACAATTGAATCTGTTTCGTTTGCAATATGAAATTCCAAAAGATTTTCAAGTGCTTTGTAATTTACACTTGTATCTTCATTGAAGGGTGTTACAATAGCAACACCACAGCCTGTAAAAAAAGGATTCTTACTCATAATTATTCTCCTTATAGGATATTAGTCCATATAACCTTCTGCGCAAAGAAGTTCAGCCATAAGAACTGCACCGCCTGCAGCACCGCGAAGTGTGTTGTGAGAAAGACAAACAAATTTGTAATCGTACTGTGTGTCTTCACGAAGGCGACCGATTGAAATTGCCATACCGCCTTCAAGGTCACGCTGGAGCTTTGTCTGTGGCATATTGTCTTCTTCAAAATAGTGGAGGAACTGCTTTGGTGCGTGTGGGAGTTCCAATTCCTGTGCACGACCTGAAAAATCCTTCCATATATTTAATATTTCTTCCTTTGAGGGTTTATTCTCAAATCTTACGAAAACTGCGCCCATATGACCGTTTGACACGGGAACACGAAGACACTGTGCTGTGAAGTTCGGTGATGTTGCGGGAACAATTTCGTCACCCTCAACCTTACCCCCCTCACCCCCTTCCCACCACCCAGTGCCTGGAGTGGGGGGCCGGGGGGCTTACAAAAATGAAACCAATTTGCCCAGCCAGCCATTTTCTCCACTCACTCCCATTAGATCCCTCTCCAGACCTTAAGGCCCCATCATCTCAGCAATGGCTTTCCTGAAAGTGGTGCCCA
>CAZTLU010000025.1:0-3877 GCA_964614605.1 uncultured Eubacteriales bacterium | reverse complement strand
AGGCTCTTTTTCGCTCTTTTCCTCTTCACCGCCGATAAAGGGGATGATGTTGTCAATCATTTCGGGCCATGTATCAAAAGTCTTTCCTGCACCTGAAATTGCCTGATATGTACAAACAAGAACATCTTTAATGCCGAATTTTGAAAGGGGATAGAGTGCGGGAACATAGCTCTGAAGTGAACAGTTTGACTTTACTGCAATGAAGCCGCGTTTTGTACCAAGGCGCTTTCTCTGTGCGGGAATAATTGCCGCGTGGTCAGCATTGAGTTCTGGAACAATCATAGGAACATCGGGAGTGTGTCTGTGAGCACTGTTGTTTGAAATAACAGGGCATTCTGCCTTGGCATATGCCTCTTCAAGTGCTTTAATTTCATCTTTCTTCATATCAACTGCACAGAAAACAAAATCAACCTGTGAAGCGATTTCTTCTATGTCAGCAGTTGCATCCATAACTACGATATCTTTCATAGCTTCAGGAATTTCAACATCCATACACCATTTAGTACCTACTGCATCAGAATACTTCTTACCGGCTGAACGAGGACTTGCTGCAAGAACCTTTACATTAAACCAAGGGTGATTATCGAGAAGTGTCATAAAACGCTGTCCAACCATACCGGTTGCACCGATTACACCAACATTATACTTTTTCACTTGAAATTACCTCCAAAAAATGATATGCTATCATTTGTTATAAAAAATCAGTAATGATTATGACACCATTACTGATAAAATTACATTTGTATTATGGTTTTCATAATACGAAAGCACTCCATCAAATAATGATGACAGTTGCATTACTGTTAATAATACAACCAGAATAAACATTTCCCAAGCTCTGTTTTTTCTTCGGCAACAAACCCTTTCACGCTTTATCAAAAACCCTTGGGAGTTTCAAAAACGGTACTGATTTTTGTTGCGCCTCAATCGCTCTAATATAATACCATTATAAAGCAATTGTGTCAAACATTTTTAACAATTTCTATATTTTTACGGAGAAACATAATGAAAAAATCTGATTTTTACTACGATTTGCCCAAAGAACTTATAGCCCAAACCCCAATTGAGCCTCGCGACCATTCAAAAATGATGGTTTTATCGCGTGAAAATAAGTCGATTGAGCATAAGCATTTTTATGATTTTATTGATTATCTTAATGAGGGTGACTGCCTTATTTTAAATAACACAAGAGTTTTGCCTGCGCGAATGTATGGCGTGAAAAAAGATACAGGTGCAATTGTTGAATTCTTACTTTTGAATAATCTCGGTAATGACCGTTGGGAAACTATTACGGGACCCGGCAAGCGTGCAAAAGTTGACGCAGAATTTACATTCGGTGATGGCTTGCTTTCCTGCAAAATTGAAGAAGTTCTCGAAAACGGAAACAGAATTGCGAAATTCAGCTATGAGGCATCAAATATTTATGAGGTACTTGATAAAATAGGCGAAATGCCTCTGCCTCATTATATTACCGAAAAATTGGAGGATAAAGAGCGCTATCAGACGGTTTATTCAAAGGAATTGGGCTCTGCGGCGGCACCAACTGCAGGACTTCATTTTACAGGCGAAATTCTTGAGAAAATCAACAAAAAAGGTATTAAAATCGGATATGTAACTTTACATGTTGGTATTGGAACCTTCCGTCCTGTTAAGGCAGAAAATATTGAAGACCATCAGATGCATTCAGAGCATTATCAGATTCCAAAAGAAACTGCAGATTTAATCAATGAAACCAGAAAAAACGGCGGCAGAGTAATCGCGGTCGGCACAACTTGTTGCAGAACCCTTGAAAGCGTAATGAATTCACAGGGTGAAATGAAAGAATTTGACGACTGGACAAGTATTTTTATTTATCCTGGGTATAAATTTAAGTGTATCGATGCACTACTTACAAATTTCCATTTGCCCGAAAGCACGCTTATTATGCTTGTATCTGCTTTTTATGACAGAGATAATGTTTTAGAAGCTTATAACACCGCTGTTAATGAAGAATACAGATTTTTTTCATTTGGCGATTGCATGTTTATTTATTAAATATAAATTAAGGAGATTTTATGTATAAACTTATTAAAAAAGTCGGCAATGCCCGACGCGGAGAATTCCACACAGTACACGGAACGGTACAGACACCTGCATTTATGAATGTAGCCACTCAAGGTGCAATAAAAGGCGGTGTTTCTGCCTATGATTTAAAGGATATTAACTGTCAGGTACAGCTTTGCAACACATACCACTTGCATTTAAGACCCACGGATACTCTTGTAAAAGAAATGGGCGGTCTTCACAAATTTACAGGTTGGAATGGACCAATTTTAACCGATAGCGGCGGATTTCAGGTTTTTTCTCTCGCAGCACTTCGCAAAATCAAAGAAGAGGGTGTGTATTTTTCTTCTCATATTGATGGTCATAAAATCTTTATGGGACCTGAAGAAAGTATGCAGATTCAGTCAAATCTTGCCTCTACCATCGCGATGGCGTTTGATGAATGCGTTGAGAACCCTGCAAAATATGAGTATTCAAAGCAATCCTGCGAGAGAACTACCCGATGGCTTTATCGTTGTAAGGCAGAAATGGACAGACTTAACTCTTTGCCCGATACAATCAATAGAAACCAAATGCTCTTTGGTATAAATCAAGGTTGTACTTTTGATGATTTACGAATTGAGCATATGAAGGAAATTGCTAAACTTGATTTGGACGGTTATGCAATTGGCGGACTTGCGGTAGGTGAGCCTAAAGAAGATATGTACCGCATTATTTCTGCAGTTGAACCCTATATGCCCGCAGATAAACCCAGATATCTTATGGGCGTTGGTACTCCCGGCAATATTCTTGAGGGAGTAAGAAGGGGAGTTGACCTTTTTGATTGTGTTATGCCAAGCCGTAATGCGCGTCACGGTCACCTTTTTACCGATGACGGAATTATCAATATAAACAATAAAAAATATGAAAAAGATGAATTACCTATTGACCCCAAATGTAATTGTCCGACTTGTCAAAAGCATTCCCGTGCATATATAAGACATTTATTCAAGGCGCAAGAAATGCTTGCAATGCGTCTTTGTGTTATGCATAATCTTTATTTCTACAATAATCTTATGACAAGAATTCGTGAAGCTCTTGATAATAATACATTTGATGAGTTTTATAATAAATATGTCAATAAGCTTGACACGCGTATTTAAATAAATTGTAAATTTTAAAAAATATGTTGCAAAATATGTAATAATTATGTATAATATTCAGGATTGAAAAAATTACATTTATTGGAGGAAAACCAAATGACAGAATTTTTAACTTTTGCTATGATGTCTTCTTCAAGTACAGATGGCACTCAGGGCGGTTCAGCAATGATGATAGTCATGATTGTTCTTATGTTCGTTCTTATGTACTTCACAACAATCAGACCTCAGAAAAAGCAGCAGAAAATGGAACAGGAAATTCGCGAGAACACACAGATTGGTGACGAAATCACAACAATCGGCGGTATCTGCGGTAAAGTTGTTGCTGTAAAGGATGACACAATTGTTATCGAAACAGGCTCTGACAGAGTAAAGATTAAGTTTAAGAAATATGCTATTCAGACCAACCACACAGCTAACGAGAAGATTCAAGCAGAGCGTGAAGCTGCCAGGGCTGAAATGGAAGCTAAAAGAGCCGAAAAGAAGAGCAAGAAGTCAAAAGACAAAGAATAATTTAGTTATAATAAAAGAGATTCCCTCATATTCTGTATTGAATGTGAGGGATTTTTTTATGCACAAAAAAGTGTCGAAGCGAAAAAATGATGAGTCAATTACGACCAAAAACATCATCGGAATAGTGTTATCAGCAGTCATTGGCACGTTAATATGCTTGATTTCAACATTGGTTTTCTCAT
>CAZTLU010000024.1:0-22584 GCA_964614605.1 uncultured Eubacteriales bacterium | reverse complement strand
CGTTGATTCTTGAAATAATCATAGCAGCGTCTTTGCCGAGACCGTTAAGGATAACGCGGAGGGGTTCTTTACGAACCTTGTTAGCTGTCTTTGCGATACCGATAGCGCCTTCAGCAGCAGCGAATGATTCGTGACCTGCAACGAATGCGAAGCACTTTGTTTCTTCTTTAAGAAGCATTGCGCCAAGGTTACCGTGACCAAGACCAACATCTCTCTGTTCAGCAACTGAACCGGGGATACAGAAAGCCTGAAGACCCTTACCGATAACAGCAGCAGCTTCAGAAGCAGTCTTTACACCCTCTTTAAGTGCAAGAGCAACACCGAGTGTGTAAGCCCAAACTGCGTTTTCAAATGCGATGGGCTGAACGCCCTTAACGATGCTTTCAACATCAATACCTTTTGATTCGCAAAGAGCCTTTGCGTCTTCGAGAGAAGCAATACCATACTCAGCAAGACATTTCTCGATTTTAGCCATTCGTCTCTCTTTGCCTTCGAATTTTACATCATTAGCCATTATAATGTCCTCCCTTTCTTATTCTTCTCTGGGGTCAATGTACTTTGCAGCATCTGCAAAGCGACCGTATGAACCTGTGTTGTTCTTAAGAGCTGTTGCAGCATCTGTGCCGTGACGGATATCTTCCATCATCTTACCGAGCTTAACGAACTCATAACCGATAACCTGGTCATCAGCATCAAGAGCCATTCTTGTGATATAGCCCTCTGCCATTTCCATATAACGAACGCCCTTAACCTTTGTTGAGAACATTGTACCAATCTGTGAACGGAGACCTTTACCGAGGTCCTCAAGACCTGCACCAACAACAAGACCGTCTTCTGAGAATGCAGACTGTGAACGACCGTAAACAAGCTGAAGGAAGATTTCTCTCATAGCTGTGTTGATAGCGTCACAAACAAGGTCTGTGTTAAGGCACTCAAGAAGAGTTTTGCCGGGAAGAATTTCAGCAGCCATAGCAGCTGAGTGAGTCATACCTGAGCAACCGAGAGTCTCAACAAGAGCCTCTTCAACGATGCCGTCTTTAATGTTAAGTGTAAGCTTGCAAGCGCCCTGCTGAGGTGCGCACCAGCCGATGCCGTGTGAAAAGCCTGAAATATCTTTGATTTCATAAGCCTTTACCCATTTGCCTTCTTCGGGGATGGGAGCGGGACCATGGTGAGGTCCTTTCTTAACACAGCACATTTTTTCAACTTCATGTGAATAGTTAATCATAATTAAATGAAACTCCTTTCTTTTGAACGGAATAATTCCTATCTTATAAATTATACAATTACTGATTTGATTTTTCAATAGTTATTTTGACAAAAGATTGACAATGAAGATATTTTTTATGGGCATAATTGTATTATGAGCAAAATTTTAGAAAAATAAACAAACCAAGAACTCGATAAATTGGGGCTTGTAGAAATAAAGTGCAAAATGCAAAACGCAAAGTGCAAAATGTAGGGTCTGCGACGCTATTATAAATGTTTAGCAAAGCAAGTAGGGGACGATGACCACATCGTCCCGTATTGTTACATCGATTTTATTTGGAAGCAAAAATTATGTAGGGGCAGACATCCTTGTTTGTTCGTTTTAGTAATAACTCTTTTTTGCGGACAGAGCGGGAGTTCTGTCCCTATGCGTATTTTGAGTGCTTTATGAAGCGCCCCTACATAGTTGCATTTCAACACATTAAACAGAATTTTTGAGCAGATTTTTCGTAAGGCAACGCCTCGGACACATTAAATTGTCTACTAATTATTTGTTTATAGCCCTAATAATTGCTTCTTTTTTGCATCAAATTCTTCCTGTGTAATAACGCCCTCATCCAAAAGTTCTTTAATTTTTTTTAATTCATCTGCACCACTTAACGCTTGTTTAACTATCGTGCTCTGAGAATTAGGTCTATTAAACATAACACTCTCTAAATAATTTTTGATATTATTTGCTGTTTTATTGTGTTGAACAGCGGAAAACGTAATCGTATTCTCATCATAATTCGCAGCTTTCACGCCTCGACGATTCTCAGTACCACCCGCTATGCCAAACTGAATATAGCCAACAGTAAAGCCTGATGGTTTTACTTGGATGCTCTTTATTGCTGAAATTGGGATTGACTTTGTTCCCTTTAATCCTTGAAAGCCAAGAGCTAAAGCTCCTTTTCTTTTAATCTCGATTTTATTATCATATACATAAAGTTGACCATTTAGCCCCTTTAAAATATATTTAGGACTTAAGTCTTGAGAATTTGATGCAAATTGCGTAGGCGAGTTTTGTTGTTTCTGGCTATTAAAACAAAAGCCACATTTCATACAATAATTTACACCATCTCTATTGTTCGTTCCACATTTAGGACAATACATAATATAACCTCCTTTTAATTAATTCACCATAAACGTCAATCAGAGGGCATTTATCCAATCAAACTGATAGCCTCTAATTTTTTACTACAATTCAAATATATCATTTCAAAATTAAATTGTCAATAAAAAGCAAAACGGGACGCCGAGTCGACGTCCCCTACAATATGTTGTTATTCTGATTTCATTTTGCACTTTGCGTTTTACATTTTGCACTTACATACTCTCTGGTGTATCAATACTAAACATTTCAAGGATATTTGTGATTACATTCATAACACAAGTGCAGAGGTACAAACGAGCCTGCATAAGTGCTTCGTCGTCAACTGCAACACGGCAAGCGTTGTAGAACTTGTGGAAAAGTGTTGCCAAATCAATGCAGTAGCGAGTAATCTTTGCGGGGTCATAATTCTTTGCTGAATTTACGATTTCGTCTGTAAGTGAAGCAAGGTGACGGATAAGCTCGATTTCTTCGGGTGCAGTTAAGAGCTTTAACTCTTCCTTTGTACAATCGCGAACTGTCACGCCGTCTGCCTCGATTTTACGGAGAATACTGTGAATACGAGCATTTGCATACTGGCAGTAGTAAACCGGGTTCTGTGAGGACTGCTCAACCGCTAAATCAAGGTCGAAATCCATTTGTGAGCCGGGCTCACGCATATTAAAGAGGAAACGAACTGCGTCAACAGGAATATCCTCAAGCAAATCAACAAGTGTGATTGCTTTACCTGTACGCTTACTCATTCTTACAACCTCGCCATCGCGTGTAAGACGAACCAACTGCATCAAGATTACATCAAGACGGCTACTGTCAAGGTCAAGAGCCTCTAAAACGCCCTTCATACGAGCAACATGGCCGTGATGGTCAGCGCCCCAAACATCGATTGCCTTGTCAAATCCGCGGGCAACAAGCTTATTCTTGTGATAAGCAATATCAGCCGCAAAATATGTGGGGTTGCCGTTTTGACGAATCAAAACATCGTCTTTGAGTTCAAGCTTGTCGATTTCTTCCTGTGTTTTGCCCTGACGAGTGAGCATTTCGGTCTGCACCTTGATGTTGTTATACCAAACTGCGCCGTCCTTTTCGTAAGTCAAACCTTTATTTGTGAGATAGTCAATCACCTCTTTAACAGCACCGCTGTTGTGAAGCTGACTTTCTTTAAACCAAGTGTCATACTCAATACGGTATTTAGCCATATTTTTCTGCATATTCTCGATATTCTTTGGAAGTGCAAAGTCAACAAGTGCTTTTCTTCTCTCTTCTTCGCTCTTTTCGATATAGCTGTCACCGTAAACATCTGCGAACTGTTGTGCGCGTTCTTTTATGTCTTCACCGTGATAGCTGTCTTCGGGAAGCTCTACTGCATCCTCACCCTTATAAATCTGCTGATAACGAACATCAAGTGAAAGACCGAATTTTTCAATCTGATTACCTGCATCGTTAATATAGAATTCGCGTTCTACCTCATAGCCTGCCATATCAAGAACTGCCGCAAGACAATCACCAAGCGCACCGCCACGAGCATTACCCATATGCATAGGTCCTGTGGGATTTGCTGAAACGAATTCAACATTGATTTTTTCACCTGCGCCGTAGTCACTTCTGCCGTAATCCTTGCCGAGAGCCTTTACATCAAGAAGAATATCGGCATAAAAATCCTTTGAAAGTGTGAAGTTTACAAAGCCTGCGCCTGCAACTGTGCAAGAGTCAAAATATGAGCCCTCAAGGTCGATATTCTTTGCAACGATATCTGCAATCATTCTTGGTGCACGGCGGAAAACCTTTGCACATACAAAAGCGATGTTTGATGAATAGTCACCGTTATCGCGGTTTGCAGGAACTTCAATATTAAAGCTTGGAATGGGCTCTGCGGGGATTTCACCCTCCGCCACAGCCTTACCGAGCGCGTCAACTATTAGAGTGTGCAATTCATTTGTTGCCTTTTTTACAAGTTTTGACATCCTTATTTCTCCTCTATTTTTCGTCAATATATATGTTCATACTGTTTTCTGATGCGAAGCCGTTGTTGAAATCAAGAGTATATTTCATTTTCAACACGCTTTTTTCACCGTTTCTGAACCAATTAACATTATTTCCGTAAATACCCATTGTGAATTCGCCGTACGGGGTCTTATAAAACGTGTGGTGTCGTCGGTTTTTCTCAACCGTCATTTCAGAGCTGAACGAGCCCTCTCGCACAATACTGACCGTTGTGCCGTCAGTTATTGTAATTCTTGTGTTTTCAAGACCCGTTTCAACATTATTTTCAATATATTCAAGTACGCTTTCACCGTTTTCGTGGCTTATTGTACCCACAACGGACATCTCGCCCGATTCCGTTCCATTTTCGGTGGACTGCATACTGACAATCTTAATTATTGCGTCCTTTTTCATTCTGTGAATTCCTTTTCCCATTTCTCGATTGCAAGGGAGCAAAGCTTATCGATTAAATCACCGTAAGCAATTCCCGCTTTGTCCATAAGCATTGGGTACATACTGATATTTGTAAAGCCCGGCAGAGTGTTGGGCTCATTAAGAAGCACCGCACCGTCAGAATTTCTTACGAAGAAGTCAACTCTTGCAAGGCCAGAGCAACCCCAAGCCTTATATGCCTTGATTGCCTGTGCCTGAATTTCTTTGATTTTTTCTTCTGAAAGTCTTGCAGGAATATGAAGTCCGCTGTTTGCCTGATATTTTGCCTCGAAGTCATAGAATTCGTTACAAGCCTCAATTTCACCAACTGCACCTGCAAATGGCTCGTCGTTGCCCATAACTGCACACTCAACCTCTTGACCCGCAATCGCCTCTTCAACAACAACTCTTGTGTCGAATTTTAATGCGTAGTCAAGTCCGCGCTGAATTTCCTCAACTGTTTTTGCCTTTACAACACCAACGGAAGACCCTGCATTTGCAGGCTTGATGAACACGGGAAGTCCCAAGTATTCTTCACATTCTCTTGCGAACTCTCTGCCGCGCAATTCAAAATCATATTTGGTTATATATTTCCACTTTGCCTGTGCAATGCCGTTAACATCGCAAATTGCGTTTGTCATTGCCTTATCCATACAAACGGCAGATGCCATTGTGTTGCAACCAACATAGGGAATTCCCGCAACGGTTAAAAGGCCCTGCATTGTGCCGTCTTCACCGTTTTTGCCGTGCATTACGGGGAAGCAAACATCAATTCTGATTTTTTCGTATCCGTATTCATTGAAAACTATAATTCCGCGGTCAGCACGGTCGGTTGAGATAACCGCCTTTTTAAGCTTTGATTTATCCTCAAGCCAACCGTCATTTTTAAGAGCATTAAAATCGCCCTCAAAAACAAACATTTCGCCCTGCTTGGTAATACCAAGCATAATAACATTATATTTTTCCTTGGGAATATTTCTGATTACCGAAGTTGCCGAAAGACAAGAAATATCGTGCTCTGAAGAAACACCGCCAAAGATTATAAGCGCATTTTTCATATTTATCACCTTACAAATTGGCATACTGCCACACTTAAACATATTTTATCATAATATATTGGGCTATTCAATGATTTTATTCACAAATTTTTAATGACAAATGAAAATAAATGTGTTATACTTTATGAGATATATATTTTTTGATTAGAGGTATTCAATATGCTTGAAAGAAAAGAAGCTCTCGCACTTATTTTAAAGGGCTGTGCTGAAAAATTTGCAGATAACGGCTTTGAAACAGTTATTCCCGCAGATATTGAGAAAGGCGCGGCACCTGTATTTACTGAAGAAGATACTGCTTATCTTGAATTCACAAAGAGTGACCTTACTCTTCGTCTTTTAAGCCACGATAATCTTCTTGATGTTATGGAAAAGGTTACCGACGGCGAATTTGTGAAGACAGAGTCAAATCTTCTTGACCTTGAGGATTGTGACGACCGCACAATCAAGTCACTTTGCAACGAAATCAACGATACCGTTACATCTTCTCACGGCAAAAAGGCAAGACAGGTAGCGAAGAAGGCTCCCGCAACAGTTTCAAAAACTGCCGCAAAGAACGGCGCAGATTATGACGCTTACACACTTGCAAGCCGTATCACATCGGTTTATCCCGAACTTAAAGAGGCGCTCAACGAAAATGTGCAGACATATTCCGAATTCCTCGGTGACGATTTCTTTGTAAATCACGCTAATAAGTATATTATTGAAACAATCCGTTTCAACGACCAGAGAACACTCAAAAAGCTCTTCAAGATTTTGAGCGATATTTATGAAAACGGTTCAAACGATGTTCAGGACCTTGTTGTTGTTACAATTCTCGGCGAGCTTAACAACGAGCAGGAGCTTATTGACCGTTGCCTTGCAGAGATTACAGACGACGATTTTGCACAGACAGTTGTTGCGGTTAATAAGTACCTTGCAAGCAGTGCAGGTAAGAAAGCTAAAGAGCTTATGAAAGACCCTCCCGCATATAAGCCGCCAAAGAAAAAGCAGGGCGGTATGATGTCAGCTCTTATGCAGGGCGGAATGCCACAGCAGTAAAATGCTACAGGCATTTTACATCGATATAAATTCTTGACAGAATTTTCGATATATTGCTAACGCAATTCGATATGCTACGCTCGATATATTCGCTACGCGAATGAGAGAGAATTTATATCATATCGAGTTTGCAAAGCAAACATATCGATTTTGTGAAAAAATATCGAGTGAACGAAGTGAATATATCGACAAAGACTTTGGATTCGAGGAGATAATGCTATGTTAAGCATTAATTCACTACTTATCCCTACAGAAGAAATAAAGTATCAGGCTTTTTGGAATGAATGCAAATTGTATATCACACCATACAGAATGATATACTTCCATGGAGGAAATTGTGATATTATTTTATTTAAAGAAATCATTTGTATAAATATTAAGGAGTCAAATAGCAGTTGCATTTGTGCGCTTCATGATGGCAGTGGAGCACATTCATTGTTTTTTAATAGTGATGATATTGAATTGATGTACGAAATTCAGTGCGAAATAATGAAAGCGAAAACCAATTATATATAAATACCGTAGGGCGGGGGCTCGTGCTCCCGCCGTTTTTTAATATGAAGCTTATTTTGCCTTTTCCTCAAGGTGAATCCCATTTTTATTCCCCACTCAATGCTTCAAAAATAAAACGCGTTGCAAACATAACCCCTTTTATAAATGCATTCTTTTCGGATATTCTGCTCACAGCAGACAGGGCATCGTCATATTCATCAAGAATTTCAATTTGTTCTTTATTGAGCTTTGACCGAAAATATTTCTCTTTTTTGGACCACTCCTTTATAGTGGTCTTTTCTTTTTCACTTCTCACAATGGGTAATTCAATTAAATAATTAAACCATAAGTCCTCTAAATCTTTTCGCATATTTTCTCCTATTTGCATTTGTTTGAATGATTTTTATTTATTTTAGCATTCATTTGAATGCTTGTCAAGGCATTTATATGAATGCGTGATATAATTTCTTATACCGAATCCAACGAGGTGACATAATGCATTTTACACAGAGAATTAGAGATTTACGCGAAGATAAAGATTTGAAACAAGAAGATGTTGCAAAAGTCCTGAACATCACAAGACAACAGTATCAGTTATACGAAAGCGGTAAAAGAAAACTTCCCATTGATTTATTAATTGAACTCTGTAAATTTTATGATGTGTCATCTGATTACATATTAGGCTTTACAGACACATAAAAATAAGGAACAAATAAATATGAACTCTAATAAATTAAAACTCATCGCCTGCATATCAATGCTTTTAGACCACGCGGGCGTGCTGCTTTTTCCTGAAGTGGTGTGGCTTCGGTATATCGGCAGACTTGCAATGCCCATATTCGCATTTTTTATTGCAGAGGGTTGCCGTCACACTAAAAACAAAATACGATATTTTATGCAGGTTTTCATTCTCGGAATAATATGCCAGGCGGTTTACATTATCAGCGACCTTATAAACGGCGGAGTTACACAGATTTATCTCAACGTGCTTTTCACATTGGCTCTCGCAATTCCCCTTTGCTGTATTTTCCTTGAAATTGAAACGGCAAAGAACAAGAAAACGCTTATCCGTGCATTCTATATAAGTATTTTTGTAATTTATCTTCTCGCCCTTGCAGGATTTATGTATTTCTGCGACAACTCGGTTTCACTCGTGGGAATTAAAGTACATCTCGATTACGGGCTTGCGGGAATTCTGCTCTGCTTCTTCCCCGCAATCACAAAAGAACGCACAAAACGGCTTGCTCTTTTCTCGTTGGGAACATTCATTTACTGCTTACTTATGGAAATCAGTCTTCCTTATATATGGCTTTCATTGACGACAATTCCGCTGATTGCTTTATACAACGGAAAATTAGGCAGCAAGAAATTCAAATGGTGGTTTTACGCATTTTACCCCGTGCATTTCGCGGTGTTGTATGTCCTAAATATGATAATTTAAAAATTTGACGGTATGCCTTTCATACCGTCTTTTATTTTGTCTATTCACTTGTTTCCTCTTTGTCACATAACATATAGGGGAGGTGAAAATAATGTCAGTAACAAATTGTGATACCCGCCGTGATTGCACAATTTTCGTTCTTGTTGCAAGCACGATTATCGGCGTTGTCACCGCACTTCTGAGAATCACAGGAGTAATCACCATTTCGCCTATTTTCTTCTGGGCAATTTTTGGTATTTCAGTATGGCTTCTCACAGTAACTCTCATCGCCGTAGTTGCGGGAGGCAAGCTCCAATGTTTATGTGCAGAAAAATCGCTTGAAATTCAGTTGTTGAGTATCCTCGCTGCAATTCTGCTGGCTCTTATTCTTTTAGCTATCGAATTTGTAACTACAAGTGTTGTGGGTGCAATCCTCACGGGTCTTGCTCTTCTTTTCTTTTCGCTTTCGCTCGGCTCAACCGCTTGTCTTATAAAGTGCTACGCAAAATGTGAATAGTACAAAAAAGCACCCGCCTAATAAGACGGGTGCTGATTTGCAGACTTCGCACATCACTCTATTCCCAAATTATATATTTAAAATAGGTGTTTTTCTTAAAATCACATTCAGGTGTATACAAATATACCCTTTTATTATTTTTCAAAAGTGATTGAATAAATCCCGTTTTCTCAAACTCATCTAAGGATACACCAGAAACATTTATGCTATGTAAAAATTTCTCTTTAGAAACACTATTGAGAAAAGATAAGCTTTCTTTTTGAACGCTATGTGCCGTTCCGACATATTCATACAATTCTTCATTTGAAAAGTCATTAATTATTTTATTTTCAAAATAAAGTCTTTCAATATCTTTTGAAAACTTTTTCTCCACCTGCATTTTATTTAACATAGTAATGGCATAATCACTGACACCTTGTACTTGCACATGAACAACCTTGCCAAAATCAGAGCAATACCCTTTGTATGCACTTTTATGAAAAAACAATATATAAATTGCATCCTTTATTTTTTCATAAAAGGTTTTTGAAAAAAACATACTACTACAATACTTCTTTTGCTCGGTTATTTTTTGCAAATAATACTGTTGCATCAGAGTTAACATTAATTGAGCAGATTTTTCAAGCAAAGAAATTATTTCATTTTCTGTACAATATGCATCTTCATTCCATTCTAAAAATTGCAAATCTCCAAATATTTCAATTTGTACACTAGTTTTTTTAAAAATGAAAATTCGTTCTTTATCGTTATTTATTTTTTGTAATTGCATAATTAAAAATCCGCTACCGTTCCAGTTACATTATCACTTTCAACAGAATAACCTTGCTTAGCTCCGGTAATCGTCACTCCACTCCATTTAAATCTAATTTTTTGGTCATTAGGTAAATCTCTTTCATCTACACTAAAGCTATGTTGATCCCCTTTGCTTATAGTATATTCAGCTGGAGTGTATACATTATCAACCTTAATTTTTGCAATATTAGGGTCAAACAATAATGTATTTTTTTCTACAACAAAAGTTGCTCTCACTCGTTTTATAACATCTCCATTAGTTAAATTTATCTGCCACGAAACAAATCCTATGCCATTACTAGGCAAAAGCTCTAATTTGAACTTTGCGTAACCTACAACTACCCACCCGATGGCTCTCGTATTATCACTTGTTTCTTGAATCAAATCACAAGATACGATATAACCATCGTCTGTTTTTTCCTCTGTTACATTGGTCATTGATAATTGTATTGGTTCTTCATTAATCATTTCATCATTAATCGCAAATGAATTTAATGATAATAAATTAAGCATACATACCATGGCTAAGATTATTGAAACTACTTTTTTCATATTTTTTCCTTCTTTCTTTTTTCATATTGTACCACAAAGATTTGTAAAATCTTGTCGAAAAAAAGGAATGTAATAAAGAAAAATAATTTTTATTTCTTAAGCACTGATTTGGTGTTCCAGATGTTCTGTGCGTATTCGTTAATTGCACGGTCTGCGGCAAAACGGCCTGCACCTGAAATGTTCATAAGTGCCATTCTGTTCCAATTCTCTGCATTGAGATAATCTGCACTGATTCTCTTCTGAGTATTCTTATAATCCTCAAAATCAGCAAGCACCATATAGGGGTCGTGGTGAATGATTGAAGCTGTAACCTCGTGGAAGAACTTGCCACCGATACCCTGCTGATTTGCAAAGTCGAGAATCTTGTGAATTTCTGAATTTGCATTGTAATAGCTTTGCGGGTCATAGCCACGCTTTTGAAGCTGCTGAACTTCGGGAGTTTTCATACCGAAGATGTAAATATTATCATCGCCTGCGGACTCATAAATCTCAACATTAGCGCCGTCCATAGTGCCGATTGTAACCGCACCGTTGAGCATAAACTTCATATTACTTGTACCTGAAGCCTCTGTGCCGGCAAGTGAAATCTGCTCTGAAATGTCAGCCGCGGGGATAAGCTTTTCGGCAAGTGTTACATTGTAATCTTCAACATAAACAACCTTAAGTCTGCCTTTAACATCGGGGTCATTGTTAATTACATCGGCAAGTGCGCAAATGAAAGAAATAATCTTCTTTGCCATGAAATAACCCGATGCTGCCTTTGCACCGAAAATATATGTGTGAGGAATGAAATCCCCATTGGGATTTTCTTTGATTGCAAGGTACTGTGAAAGAATATTGAGCGCATTAAGGTGCTGACGCTTATACTCGTGAAGTCGCTTAACCTGAACATCGAAGACTGAATCGGGGTCAAGCTTAATTCCGTTATGTTTGAGCACATACTTTGCGAATTCTTCTTTATTTGCACGCTTGATTTTGCCGATTTCTTCAAGCACTGCCTTATCGTCCTTAAACTTTCTCAAATCAAGAAGCTTATCTGCATCTTTAACAAAGCCGTCACCGATAAGCTCTGTTACATAATTTGAAAGTCTGGGGTTAGCCTGACAAAGCCAACGGCGATGAGCAATACCGTTTGTAACATTTGTGAACTTATTGGGTGTAAGGGCATAGAAATCAGAGAAAACTGTGTCCTTGAGAATATCACTGTGAAGTGCAGAAACACCGTTTACGCAATGTGAGCCTGCAACGCAAAGGTTTGCCATTCTTACAACGCCGTTTGAAATAACTGCCATACGCTCAACCATATCTGCGTTATGTGTGCCCTCCCATACAAATGAACGGAAGCGGTTGTCAATTTCCTTGGTAATCTGCCAAAGACGAGGCATAAGGCGCTTGTAAAGGTCCTCGGGCCAGCATTCAAGAGCCTCTTTCATAACCGTATGGTTGGTGTAAGCAACTGTGTTTGTAATAATATTCCAAGCTTCGTCCCAGCCATAGCCACATTCGTCAAGCATAATTCTCATAAGCTCGGGAATTGCCATTGTGGGATGAGTATCATTAACATGAATTGCAACCTTTTCTGCAAAATTATCCATTGTGCCGAATTCGCGAAGGTGATGCTGAACAATATCCTGAATTGAAGCAGAAACAAGGAAATACTGCTGACGAAGACGGAGTGATTTTCCCTCGGGGTGATTGTCAGCGGGGTAAAGCACCTTACTGATAACCTCTGCCATAGCATTTCTTTCCATAGCGCGCATATAGTCGCCCTGATTGAAAAGTGCCATATCAAGACCGGGTGCCTTTGCTGCCCAAAGACGAAGAACAGAAACGCCCTCGCCGTCTTTACCTGCAACACACATATCGTGTGGAACAGCTTGAATTACTGTGGGGTTTTCAATCTCAACATGGTGATAGTGCTGTTCCCAGATATCGCGAACCTCACCCTCAAACTTGATTTCTATTGCCTGCTCTTCATGAGGAACAAGCCAAACCTCTCCGCCGGGAAGCCAGAAATCAGGAAGCTCGGTCTGCCAACCGTCAACAAGCTTCTGCTTGAAAATACCGTATTCATAAAGAATTGAATATCCCTTTGCCACATAGCCTTGGGTTGCAAGACCGTCAAGATAGCAAGCTGCAAGACGGCCGAGACCGCCGTTACCAAGACCTGCGTCGGGCTCACAGTCATAAATGCTTTCGATTTTTACACCGTAATCTTTCAACACACTTTCAAATGTTTTTGTGAGATTAAGGTTATAAAGGTTATTTTTAAGTGAACGGCCCATAAGGAATTCCATACAGAGATAATAAACTCTCTTTGTACCCTTTTTTGAGCCTTCTTTAGAAAATTCTGCTCTGCCCTGACTCATCATATCTCTTACAATAAGAGCAATAGCTTTGTAAAACTGTTCGTTTGTAGCCTCTTCGGGATTAACACCGATAAAGTGAGCAAGCTTTGATTCAACAAGTTCTTTTGCTTGCTTCTTTGTAAGCGAATAATTCATACAAATCCTCCAAAAAAATTTATAAAAATAGTTGATTTTAAAACCTTGTTTGTTTATTTTACACTAAAATTAAGCTTTTTTCAACTGTAATAAACAAATTTATAAAATATATTTCAAAAAACTTAAAATAATGAAAAATCACCGCGGATTTTTTAATCTGCGGTGATTTCTTTTTATTGCTTTTAATTATGCCTCGGGACTGATTGCGCCTGTCTGATAGTTAAGGTAACCTGCATCTACCCAGACAACAGTGAACTTATTGCCCTTTCTCTGATAGAAATTCTTTGTGCTTGAGGACATTGTGGGTGAATACTCAACAAAGCCGTTCCAATTGCCATTACTGTCAGTAACCGCTTTAAGTCCTGCCTCAAGTCCGTCTGCCATTTCTTTATCGTAAGCTTCAATTGTAGCCTTAAGAACACTCTTGTTTGCACCTACCGTGTAGCCAAACTTAAAGCCTGTGAGCCACCAATGGTCCTGCTCCTCACGATAGAACAGCATATTGTCATTGTTATAATCTGATATTGTGCGATAATACTCAAAATACATCTTCATAAGGTGGTCATTATCTGCACAGTCATAGAAAGTGGTTGTTGTATCGTTGGGGTCTTTTGTGTAAACGCCCATCTCGGCACCCTCAAGAACGCCGTACTGACCTTTCCACCACTGAAGTCTCCAAAGAAGACCGTCATACTGGAAATCAGCCTTGAAGGTCATATATCTCATATTTGTATAAGCCGCAACAACATCGTACTCATCGCCAAAGCCGAAATGACGCTGCCAGGGCTCAAGTGTTGAATAATAAATCTGCTGTGATGCGTCATATTCATAGCCTGCCATATTGAGAATAGCTTTCATATCCTCTTGTGAAAGACTTGAGTTTGAAGATGCGTCTGTGCCAAGTGTTGTATCAACGCTTGAAGAGTCGTCATCTTCCAATTCAAAGCCTGAATCCTCTGTTGAAGGAGCAGTAGTTGTAGTGGTTGTTGTGGTGGTTGTTGTAGTTGTAGTTGTGGTGTCATCAACAAAAATGCTGTCAGAATCTTCTATGGGGTCATCCCAATTAATGATATCATCATCGGCAGGAGATTCCACATCAACTGGTTTTGTAATCTCGGGTGTATCATCACCGTTACCTGTGCAAGAAGCAAAGCAGCAAACAATCATGACAAGCGAGAGCATAGCTGCAATGATTCTTAAATATGTAGATTTCATAAAAATCCCTCCGTAAAATTACAGATTATATTTCTATTTTATTATTACACAAAATTGGATAATTGTCAATTATTTCAAACCATTTCTGCCTCTATTGATTTTTACTCTTCGTTGTGCTATTATATAATGTAATAAATATTTAAGAGCGGAGCAAAAAAACATGAGTCTTGTGCGCGACATTTCACTTTACGAATCAGGTCAGCAAAAAATAAATTGGGTAAAGGCACATATGCCTGTGCTCAGAAGCATTGAAAAGGATTTTTCAGAAACCAAGCCCTTTGCAAACCTAAAGGTTGCACTTTCAATTCACCTTGAGGCAAAAACTGCATATCTTTGCACAGTTCTTGCCGCAGGCGGAGCAGAAATGTATGTTACGGGTTCAAATCCTCTTTCAACCCAAGACGATGTTGCAGCGGCATTAGCTCACAACGGGCTCAATGTTTTTGCGTGGTACAATGCTGCCGCAGAGGAATATAAAGAGCATCTTAAATGCGTAATCGAGGCAGGCCCCGATATTATTATTGACGACGGCGGCGACCTTGTAAATCTTATTCACAACGAATACCCCGAGCTTCTTCCCAATGTATTGGGCGGATGTGAAGAAACAACAACGGGTATTATCCGCCTTGTTTCAATGGCAAGAGATGGCGAGCTTAAATTCCCCATGATTGCTGTGAACAATGCGAAATGTAAATATCTTTTTGATAACCGTTACGGCACAGGTCAGTCTGTGTGGGACGGTATCAACAGAACAACAAACCTTATCGTTGCGGGCAAAACCGTAGTTGTTGCGGGCTACGGCTGGTGCGGTAAGGGCGTTGCAATGCGTGCAAAGGGTCTTAACGCGCAGGTAATCGTTACAGAAATCGACCCCATTAAAGCAATGGAGGCTCGTATGGACGGCTTTGATGTTATGGAAATGGAAGAAGCCGCAAAATACGGTGATTTCTTTGTAACAGTTACGGGCTGTAAAGATGTTATTACCAAAAAAGCTTTTGTCAATATGAAAGACGGCGCAATCCTTTGCAACGCAGGTCATTTTAATGTAGAAATCAATCTTCCCGAGCTTGAGGAATTGGTGGTTAAAATTGCACCTCAGAGAAAGAATATTATGGGATACACTCTCGCTGACGGCAGAACAATCAGCATTATTGCCGAAGGCAGACTTGTAAACCTTGCGGCAGGCGACGGTCACCCTGCAGAGATTATGGATATGAGCTTTTCTATTCAGGCTCTCTGTGCGGAATACATCGTTAAAAACGGCAAGAGTCTTACTGCGTCCGTAATTGATGTTCCCGAGGAAATTGACAGAAAGGTAGCTTTGAGAAAGCTTAACAGCTGGGGAACTCAGATTGATGTGCTGACCCCCGAACAAGAAAAGTATATCAACAGCTGGAATGTTTAATTATGAATAACACCGATTTCAGATATACGGGTGACTTATGCCCCGTATGCAACGAAAATTTCAAACCCGAGGACGATATTGTTGTTTGTCCCCTTTGCGGAACACCACATCACCGTAATTGCTATAAGGAAAACGGCGAATGTGCACATAGCGAAAAACATAATGAGGGCTATCGTTGGGTTCACACCCCCACAACACCCCCTCCCTCAACCGAAAATAAAGAAAATCCCGTTCCGCCCTTTAACCCTTACGCCTCACAGGGCGGAGCTCACAATTCGCGGGACGCGGCATCCACAATATTCTGGGGTGCACAGCAAAATCCCTTTGACGCATATCCAAAGGAGCTTGCCGAGGGTGTTGCCACCGAAGAAGCCGCTGAATTTGTGCAGATGAATGCATTTAAATATCTGCAGAATTTCTTCTACCAAAAATCAGGTAAAAAAACATTTAATTGGGCGGCATTCCTTTTTGCACCCTATTGGTTCTTCTACCGCAAAATTAATAAAATCGGCATAATCTTTATGTCGGTAATGCTTGGAATCTCAATTTTACTTTCAATCCCCAGTGCCACCACGGATTTTATGAACGATTTGAGTGAGTGGTCATACAAATACAGCGATACATCAGGAATTGATACCGAAGAAGAGCAAGCCGCCTATATAGAAAGCTACACCACAGACCTCCAGAAGCTTTTCACTGAAAACACTCTCGGTGCGGCAATCGTTGTTGCAGATTCACTTATCTCTCTTATAATCCATCTGGTTGCAGGCTTTATGGCAAACAAATGGTATTACAATCACACAGTTTCAAAAATACGGCAAATCAAAGCTGAAACTGCCGAGCCCGAGCTTCGCAAGCTAAACTTTTATAAAGAGGGCGGAATGTCAATGACCCGTGCGTTCCTTGCGGTTATGGCAAACAATGTAGCAATAATGGCATTGAATATGCTTTTTTCTATGTTTAATTAAGGAGAATGGTGTTATGAAAATTACAAAGGCGATTATCCCTGCGGCAGGTCTTGGCACAAGAGTTCTGCCCGCATCAAAGGCAGTTCCCAAAGAGATGCTCAACATTGTTGACAAGCCCGCTATTCAGTATCTTGTTGAAGAGGCGGCAAAATCGGGAATTACCGATGTTCTCATCATCACAAACCGCGGCAAAGGTGTTATTGAAGACCACTTTGACCACGCTTATGAGCTTGAGGATAAATTAAGCAAAAATCCCGATAAAAAAGAGCTTTATGAGTCAGTTCTTGAATGCTCACAGCTCTGCAATACATATTTCCTCCGTCAGAAAGAAACAGGCGGACTTGGTCACGCAGTTCTCTGTGCAAAGAATTTTGTAGGCAATGAGCCTTTTGCAATTCTTTACGGTGACGATGTTTTCATTTCAGAAGGCGACCCTGTTACAAAACAGCTTATTGACGCTTATGAAAAATACGGCAAGGGCGTTGTTGGCGTTAAAGAGGTTCCCGCAAAGGATGTTTGCAAATACTGCTCATTGGCAGTTGAGCCCATTGAAAACAGAGCCTTTAACTGCACAGATATGATTGAAAAACCCAAGCCTGAAGAAATTATGTCAAACTATTCAATCCTCGGCAGAGTTGTTATGCCACCCGAAATTTTTGACATTCTTGAAAGCACTCCCAAGGGTGCAGGAAATGAGCTTCAGCTTACAGACGCTATGAAAACTCTTGCACAGACAAAGGGTGTTATTGCTCTTGATTATGAGGGCACACGCTATGATATGGGTAACAAGATGGGTATTATGAAAGCCAACTGCGAGGTTGCTCTCAAGCACCCCGAAATCGCAGAGGATTTCAAAGCATACATAAAGGAATTAGCAAAAACATTATAAAAGTTAATGATGCGGCGGCATCTCTCGGCTCCCCTTTCAGGGGAGCCGTCATTTTTGCAGAAAATGACTGAGGGGTTTGCTGCCTTTATTTTTTATGTTGATATTTATTGGAAAAGCTACTATAATAATGACATAAACTGACAAAATTCGGGGTGAAGATATGAAAAGAGCTCTGTCACTTATTCTCGCGCTACTTTTGTGCTTTTCATCGGTGGTTTTTATATCTGCTGAAAACACAACTGCAAGCAAAGACCAGATTTTAGCCTCTTTATATGATGCAGATATTGCCGAAATCCGTGAGGCAATTGACTCAAAAAAAGTCACCTGTGAGGAATTGACCCGATATTACCTTTACAGAATTCAGAAATACGACAGTAAATTCAACTGTTTTATTTCAATCTGCTCCGATGCTCTTGATGTGGCAAAAGAACGCGATAAAGAGCTTGCCGCAGGTAAAAACAGCGGACTTCTTTTCGGTGTGCCCGTAGTAATCAAGGATAATATGGATTTAGCGGGTTATTACACCACCAACGGCCACAATACTGACTCGCTGACAATTGCCGACAGTAACGCCGATGTGGTAAATTATCTTCTTCGCGAGGGTGCGGTAATAATAGCCAAAACCAATATGAGTACCGACGCACAGGATGCAAGAGTAAGCACAAGCGAAATCGTAGGCGAAACTCAAAACGCTTACAACGCATTATTGGCATCAGGCGGTTCTTCGGGTGGCACAGCGGTTGCGGTAAGCCTTAATTTTGCGGCGGCAGGACTTGGCACAGACACCAATTCATCACTTCGCATACCCGCAGTTCTCAACGGTTGCGTTTCGCTTCGCTCAACCTTTGGACTGATTTCAACTGACGGAATTATACAGCTCAACGGCAGCCGTGATGTTGCAGGTGCAATTACCCGAACGGTTTACGACCAAGCGGTTATGATGGACGTGCTCACCCAAGGAGAATACAACTACACAAAAAATCTTAATAAAAATGCACTTAAAGGTGCGAAAATCGGCATACTTTCAGAGCTTACATATCCAATTACAAACTTAAGCGAATATGATAAAACAACCTTGCGTTCGCAAACCTGGAGTGAGCTCAATGACCGAGCAAACGCCTCAAATTATGACAGTGAGGTGCTCGCCGCCTTTGAAAATGCGGTGAAAGAGCTTGAAGCCTGCGGTGCAGAGGTTGTCACAATTTCAATGCCGAATTTGTTTAATTTATCCGATAAAACCTTTAACTCCTCACAAACATCTCTCAAAAAAGCACTTTACGAGGATTTTAAAAAGGTAATCAGCGAAAGCGGTGTTGACGCGGTGATTTTCCCCACATATTCCTCAACTCCGCTGAAATCGGGTACGGACGAAAACGGAAAGTACTGGAATGCGTGGAGTCAGGTGTTTATAAATAACTGCCGTACATTATCCCCCTCTGCAAGCATACCCGAAATGTCGGTGCTTATTGGTCAGCACTCTTCAGGTGCGGGAATCGGTATGGAAATCGCATCTCTCAAAAACAGTGAGCAGTTGCTTTTAAATCTGGCTTATTCATATACGCAAAATTACGACCACCGCGTAACTCCCAAGACCGTTCCGCACCTTAACGGCAGTCTTACCGCGGATTTAACCCTTAATTTCTTTGAGAAGCAAGAAATTAAACAAGCAGCCGCAACGGTGACGGACCCCTCGGAAACGACCACAGAGAGCACTACTGAATCCACTACCGAATCCACAACTGAAAGCACTACCGAATCCACAACGGAAACAACCACAACTCCTGTTGAAAGCAATGATGAAAAAAGCGAAAATAAAGCTTTAAAAATTATAGTACCAATCGCAATAGCCATACTCGCCCTCGGCGTTGGGGTCGGTGTGCATTTAAGTATTAAAAGAAAAACTAAAAAAGGTCATTCTGAGGAGCTAAACGATGAAGAATCTCAATAAAAGCAGAGATTCTTTGCTTCGCTCAAAATGGCACTAAAATTAACATATAACAAAACCGCCCATCAATTAAGATGAGCGGTTGTTTTTTGTGTATTTAATTATTCGTGATGACGTCTGCCACCGAAACGCTTTTTGTTGTCGCGGCGGGGAGCCTCTTCAACATCGTTTTCGGGAGTAAGTCCCTTAACCTCGATAAGAGCATCGCGACGAGAAAGATTGAGTCTGCCCTGGTCGTCAATTTCAAGCACCTTTACAAGCACTGTGTCGCCAACGTTAACAACATCTTCAACCTTTTCTGTGCGCTTAACATCAAGACGGCTGATGTGAACAAGTCCCTCTTTACCGGGAGCGATTTCAACGAATGCGCCGAAGCTCATAAGTCTTGTTACAACACCGTTATAGATTGCACCGATTTCGGGGTCTTTTGCGATAAGCTCAACAATTGAAAGAGCACGCTTTGCATTTTCAAGGTCGATACCTGAAATAAATACGCGTCCGTCTTCTTCAATGTCAATCTTAACTTCGCATTCTGCCTGAATCTTCTGGATAACCTTACCCTGCTTACCGATAACATCACCGATTTTTTCGGGGTCAATCTTTGTTGAGAGCATCTTGGGAGCATACTTTGAAAGCTCTGCGCGAGGCTCTGCAATGCAAGGAAGCATAATTTCATCAAGGATATAATTTCTTGCCTTGTGAGTCTTTGCAAATGCTTCTTTGATGATTTCGGGAGTAAGACCGTGTACTTTAAGGTCCATCTGGATAGCTGTGATACCGTTCTTTGTACCTGCTACCTTAAAGTCCATATCGCCATAGAAGTCTTCAAGACCCTGAATGTCAACCATTGTCATGAAGTCGCCGTGAACGCCCTCATCACCTGTAATAAGGCCGCAAGAAATACCTGCTACGGGAGCCTTAATCGGAACACCTGCTGCCATAAGAGCAAGAGTTGAACCGCAGATTGAACCCTGTGAAGTTGAACCGTTTGAAGAAAGAACTTCTGAAACCACGCGGATTGCATAGGGGAACTCATCAACGGAGGGAAGTACGGGAACAAGAGCCTTTTCAGCCAATGCACCGTGACCGATTTCACGGCGTCCGGGGCCACGAGAGGGCTTTGTTTCACCAACTGAATATGAGGGGAAGTTGTAGTGGTGGATATATCTCTTTTCTGTCTGCTCATCAAGACCGTCAAGCTGCTGTGCATCGCCCATAGGTCCGAGAGTTGCGATTGAAAGAACCTGAGTCTGACCACGAGTGAACATACCTGAACCATGTGCGCGGGCAATCAAATCAACCTCTGCATTAAGAGGACGGATTTCGTCAATACCACGACCGTCAACACGCTTGTGCTCATCCTTAAGCCAAGCACGAACAACATGCTTCTGAACAAGATACATAATCTCGTCAAGCTTTGCTTCGTTGCCTTCAAAACGCTCGTCAAACTTCTCGTGAACTGCGGCATAGATAGGAAGAAGAGCCTCGTCGCGAACAAGCTTGTCGTCTGTATCAAGAGCCTTCTTAACATCTTCAATGCAGAATTCTTCGATTTCTGCCATAATTTCGGGGTCCGGGTCTGATGACTCATAAGCAAACTTGGGCTTGCCGATTTCATCAACGATACCCTGAATGAATTTAACGATTTTCTGGTTTTCTGCGTGACCTGCCATAATAGCGTCGAACATTGTATCGTCGTCGATTTCGTTACCGCCTGCCTCAATCATAGCAACAAGGTCAGCAGTTGATGCAACTGTAAGAACAAGGTCTGACTTTGCACGCTCTTCGAGGTTGGGGTTGATAACGATTTTACCGTCAACAAGACCAACATTTACACCTGAAACGGGGCCTGCCCAGGGGATATCTGAAATTGCAATTGCTGCTGAAACACCAATCATAGCTGTGATTTCGGGTGAGCAATCGGGGTCAACTGACATAACAGTAGCAACTACTGAACAGTCATTTCTCAAATCCTTGGGGAAAAGAGGACGGATAGGACGGTCAATGCAGCGTGAAGTAAGGATAGCCTTTTCACTTGCTCTGCCTTCTCTTCTCTGGAAAGAACCGGGAATACGGCCTACTGAATACATTTTCTCTTCATAGTCAACTGAAAGAGGGAAGAAATCTACACCCTCTCTGGGCTTTGCAGAAGCTGTAACTGTACAAAGAACTTCTGTTTCGCCGTAACGAGCCATAATAGCTGCGTTTGCAAGGCCAGCCATCTTGCCTGTTTCAAGAGTAAGCTTTCTGCCTGCGAGTTCGGTTTCCCAAACTTTAAAATTCTTGAAAAACATAATTTTTACCTTCCTTTTTTATTATTTCCACAAGGCAAAAATCTGTTTAGCAATAAATACAATGCTCGAACTTCAAGCACTCTATTTACCGCTAAAACTTAAGATTTTGCCCTGTTTTTTTACTTCCTTTTGTAACCGCTGAATAAATCGGGTTGCAATTATCAGCGAGATAGTTTTTTGTCAGAGCCGTCAAAAAACGCAGGCAATACTTTGTGTATTGGCGAGTATTTTGGACGAGTTATGACGGAAAAATAGCCGCTGAGAATTGTGACCAAGATTTAAGAAGTGGTTACCTTATAAAAGCAATTCAAGGCAGATAAGCGAAAAACTTATCTGCCTTAAAGTGTTTTGATTACTTACGAAGACCAAGTCTTGCAACGATTGAACGGTATCTTTCGATATCCTTCTTCTGAAGGTAAGCAAGAAGATTTCTTCTGTGACCTACCATCTTAAGAAGACCGCGACGTGAGTGGTGGTCCTTCTTGTTAACCTTAAGATGCTCTGTAAGGTCGTTGATTCTCTTTGTGAGAACAGCAATCTGAACCTCGGGAGAACCTGTATCACCCTCGTGAGTAGCGTATTCAGCCATAATAGCCTGCTTCTCTGCCTGTGTCATTGTTATTTCACCTCATTAAAATTATTTCTCAAATGCCCCAGATGAAAGCAGGTGAATGCCGTTTTGGCTTGCTCAATCACCCGAGCGCACAGAGATAGCCTTGATATT
>CAZTLU010000023.1:0-22657 GCA_964614605.1 uncultured Eubacteriales bacterium | reverse complement strand
TTGTGTCAAAAATAAAAAGCCCAAAAGCCTTGATTTTACAAGACTTTTGGGTTTCCTTTTTGGCACCCCCTGCGAGAATCGAACCCACATCTAATCCTTAGGAGATACCGAGGAAAACGGCTGTCGCTTCCCTTGTAATACCTAAAAACTCCCTGCTGTCATGGGATTTTTAAAGTTAATGTGTTATCTCGTGTTATGCCGTTACCGCTGATTTTATGTTGTTTTAGTTCATTCGATTAGCAAGCAATTAGCAAGGACGATTGAATTAGGGTAAAGGTAATATTGCTACGAAATGCTTCGAAATTACTCGCAGTATTCTATAGTGTTATTCGATTTCATATTCAACGAAGTTGATTACCAAGCAATTATCGTCTTTCCAATGAATTTGCATGTTTTCAAATTCGCCCCAATCGCCGAAATAAACTCGTTGAGGTTTCTTTTCAATTTTGAAAAGAATTGCATTGATTTTGCTTTTCTCATAAACATCGACAAGAGTATCTCCACCAAGGGCGCCTTGGTCGCTGTCAATAACTTGAGCGTAGTATTTTCCGTTCGGAGATTCAACAGTTTTCACAACTGTATTTTGACCGATATTTCCAAAAATCAAGGCAATAAAACTGAAGAAACCAATCGGTAATACCATTAGTGCTGACAGAACTAATGCGGTGATTTTGAGTGACAAAGGTTTTCCGTATTTAATCGTCAAGTAGCAGCAACAACCTGCAGATAATAATACGCATGCTATTACCCAAATTTGAGGACACTCAAAAATATAGAATACAGCATTGATTAAGGAAAACGGAGTAATAATGGCTGACAAAATCCGCATCACTTTATTTTCGAGAGTATTCTTGCAAATAAGGTCAAGGACAATTATACACACAGATAATGCGGCAAGTACGATAGCAAAAGCCGAAACACTGATAAGTTCAAAGCTATATCCCAAACACGCTGTTATTATTACACCTGCAGGATACAGTATTGTCAGCGCAAATAGTAAGCACATCAAAATTGATATTGCTTTTTTCATACATATCACCTTACTCTTTCCCCAACATCTTTGCGTATTGGTTTGAGAGTGTCTTGGATAAAGCGCAAAATACAGCCGTCAACAATATGCCGATTCCATTTAGAAGTAATAATGCGTGTAGAATTTCTAAAACATTAGCAAAATCATTTCCTGCAAATAGGTCAAAAAGATTTATTTCGTAATGGAAACCCGACCATATATAAGCACTTAATGTACTGCCAAGTGTGGCAAGAAGAGCGCAATCGGAAAAGCACTTTCTGCTTTTATAAACTCTCACAAAATACCAGCTTGCCAGAGAGAGCATAAACCCGGTTGCCGGAATAACGAGATTCAACGCCCAAAAGCCATTCAACAGACCGGACGGCGTTTTTGCTTCCAAGGCAACTCCAACGGTAATTAAAGCAAATGAAAGGAACAACAAAACCGACTGTAAAACAGAAGCCTTCCAATCGTTAAGCTTGCTAAATGTTTTTGGTGACTCTGATACTGTGATAATATCGGAGGGTGATTTCATATCTTCGAAAAGTTTTTTGCAATCGTCGCAATCTCTAATGTGTTCTTGAACAGCTTTTTCACTTTCCTTACTGCAACACCCGTCGATATACAGCGGAATCAAATCTTTTACAATATCACAATTCATATCGTTACCTCATTCTTTCTAATAGTTTTTGTTTGGCACGGTAAAATGTAACTCGCGCCCAGCTTTCGCTTTTTCCAAAGATTGAACTAATATCCTTTAATGAAAAACCGCCAAAGACAGAAAGCATAAATACTTCCTTATAAGGTTCTTCTAATTCGTGCAAGCAATGTAGTGCTTTTTGAGAAAGTTCCTTTTGAACAAATGCTTCTTCTATGCTCTCATCGTCACTTGCTGTTTCAAGATCATCAAGAGAATCTATTTTCTTTTGCTCGTTGTACCACGCAAAGTATGTATTCTTTGCAATTTGGCAGAGCCACACGGATGCTTTCTCTTTGTTTCTAAGAGAGGCATAGTTCATATATGCACGAAAAAAGGTTTCTTGTGTCAACTCTTCAGATAGCGTAATATCCCGTGTCATTTTCATCAGATATTTGAAAATGAATTCTCGGTTTTCATTGAAAAGCTTTTCAAAATCAGTCACATTTTCACCGCCCTTTCAACTATTAGATTGGGGAACTCACAAAACGTTACAATAATTATAACATGTTTTCTTCAAAAACTCAAAAAGTCTATGGATAAAACATACGCCTGTGCAAATTAGCAGATTTTTGCTAAAAATTTGATTAGCTGGCGATTAGCAAAACGGTGATTTTCTGCTAATTTCCAGCTAATCGGGGTATGGTGAAAGTTTGAGTTTGTTCTACTCTCTTAAAACAAGTAAACTCACTCAAAAAATGAGTGAGTAGTAAAAAGTAAAAGTACCGAGAGACCTTGATTTCTCGGCACTTTTTGGCGCGCTTGAAGGAATTCGAATCCCCGACCTTCCGCTTAGGAGGCGGACGCTCTATCCTGCTGAGCTACAAGCGCATATACTATAAGATTTGAACATATTTTTTGCAAAGGTGTTTGTTAAAACACCCACTTAGGAGGGATTTATTCTATCCATTGAACTAAGGAGGCGTATATTAAATGCTGAATGCAGAGTGCGGAATGATGACTTATTTTACGGGCGGATGTGGGGTGCGGGTGTCCGGTGGACACCTCTGCGAAGCAGAAGCACCGACCGAACCAGCAGGTGAGACCCATCCGCCCCTACAAATATTATTTTTTATTCTGCTTTGTAATTTTCTGCCCAGCTATCGACTACTGCGGAAAATTCTTCGCCTTTCATCTGTTTAAGACAGTCGGTGCGGTAGGTGTTGTAATAGCCGTATTCCTCGCTGAAAATATCCACACGGTTTATAAGGAAAATGTAATCGCCAACGGTTATTACCTCTGTTTTGTCCTCTTCAACACCCTTGACTGCGTCAAAAAATCCCTCGGGGAAGGTGCCGTCTGAAAAGGCATTTATAACTGTGTCGCGCACCTCGGTATTTTCACCGAGAGAGCCCACTGCCTCTTCAATTGAGGTGCCGTCTGCTACCATTTCGGCAACGGATTTAAATGAGCTTGTAACCTTGTTCTTTTCGGTTGTGGTCATGGTGATTGTTTTGCCGTTATCGTCAACATTGAAAAGATATCCTGTAACAAAACGGATTGCCGCATAATTCTCTTCAAAATATTTTTTGATTTCGTCTTCTGTAACGGGCTTGTCGCCGTCGGCCGCATAATAGTCTGCAAGCAGAGCGTTTTCATAAGCCTTTGACAACTCGATTTTATAAATCGTCTGCTTTGAAACATCAATACTCTCATAATATGTGCCGTAAAGATGCCACAAATCGTTAACCTGTTCCGAAACCTCCGCCTTAACGCTTGAATCAAGCACTAAACCGCGGTTTGAGAATTCAGAATTGATTGCTACATATCTTGAAATCTCTTTAAGAATTTCCTCTTCATTTTCCTCGGTATATGCTTCAAAATATGAATAAATTTCATTGTCGATTTTGGTTCCGTTGACCGTTACCTTTGACATTGTGCAAGAGGCAAATGAGAAAATCAAAACGGTAACAAGAATAAGGGAAACAACTTTTTTCATGAATTATCTTCTCCCTTGTTTTTTAAATATTCCTTATAAAGCTGATCCTTTAAAAGCTTTACTTCTTTTTCTTTTTGTCTTTGCTCTTTGATTTTTTCTTTGTTTTTGCCGATAATTCCGTTACGCAAAAATGCCACAAGAAGCATTGCGATTATTGAACCCGCCGCGCAACAGATAAAATCCACCATTGTGTCGGTGTTGCCCTTTTGAAGAGTTAAACCGTAAATCTGGTCCATTGAGAATTCATAGATTTCCCAGCCCACCGCAATACTCAATGAAAATGACAGGGAGAAAAGCGATGACATTGCGGGACCTAAATTTCCGCCACGCTTGCGATAAACAATATTGGCGAAATCATAGCCGAACCAGGCGGCTAAAAATCCCGAGCCAAAATGAGTTACAAGGTCAAAATGCTCAAAGGTTGTGCGGTTGTTAAGAGTTGAGCCGATGCACACAGCCACAAAAATAAACAGATTGAGCATTGTCTGGGTCATATAATCCACTTCAATTATAAAGGATTTACCGCCGAAAATCTGAAAGAAATCCCAAAGATGAGTGAAAATGATTGCGAATATGGCTTCTAAAAATTCCACAACCGAGCCGTGAAAAAGCCCGTAAATGCCCCAGCCTAAAATGACAATACGCAAAACAAGCCAGAGTATTTTATGAGATTTTGGTAAGTAGCCGAAAGAATTAGTCATAATTTTTCACCAAACATTTATTTTCAACAAAATAATAGCATAAAGCTAAAGGATTTACAAGGAAAGTATGGTAAATGAGCAACCGTCAATATAAATTTCGCCGTTTTCAACCGTACCGTTCATAAGTGTGTGCGAATTTCGATAGCTTTCGGGTAAGCGGTATTTTATTGGGTGCTCGTTGCGGTTGACGATTACCATAATGTCACCGTTTTCGTCTGCTCTGCGGTAGGCAATGCAACCCAGCATTGACGAAACGGGATAGAAATTACCCTTTTTGAACACAGCATTTTCTCGTCTTATTCTACCCAATTCTTTGTAGAATTTTATAAGCTCGCGGTCTTCGTTCCCCCAAGGGTAGCAGCCACGGTTAAAGGGGTCTTTGTAGCCTTGCATACCCGCCTCGTCGCCGTAATAAACCGAGGGTACACCGGGCAGGGTGTACTGAATTGCGGCGGCACACTTTAAAAGCTGAACGCCTTTTTCATATTTGTTGCCGAGATTATGACAGGCTTGCCACGCTCTGTCACGGTATTCGCAGCTCTCACCCGTGATTTTGGTGATTGCGCGCTCTGTGTCGTGAGTTCCGATGTGGTTCATCATAACATCAAGGCACTGTTTCGGATAATTTTCAACTATACTCATTACGGACTGCATAAAGCTTTCTGCTTTTCCGCTACGGCAGAAGTCGAGAATTGCATTTGCAAAGGGATAATTCATAACGGAATCAAGCTGACTGCCGAGAAGATAACGCCTGCGTGCACCGTAACTGTGCTTTGTAGTGGCATCCTCCCAAACCTCGCCCATTAAAAGTGCGTCGGGCTTGGTTTTCTTTAATCTGTCACGCAATTCGTCAATGAAAACATCGGGCAATTCGTCGGCAACATCAAGACGAAAGCCGTCGGCACCTGCACGGAGCCATTTTTCGATTATTCCGCCCTCGCCGTTGATGAATTCGCGGTATTCCTTGCCCTCTTCAATAACCTCGGGGAGTGTTATAAAGCCCCACCAGCTTTGGTATTTATCGGGGTAATTTGTGAATTTGTACCATTTATAATAAGGACTTTCGGGTGAGTTGTACGCACCCAAGGTTTTGTATCTTCCGTTTTTGTTGAAATACACACTGTCGGCGCCCGTGTGAGAAAATACGCCGTCAAGAATTATGTGAATTCCCAATTTTTTTGCGGATTGGCAAAGATTTTTGAAATCTTCTTCTGTGCCTAAAACAGGGTCAATCTTACTGTAATCAGCCGTGTCATAACGGTGGTTTGAATGGGACTCAAAAATCGGGTTTAAATAAATACAGGTTACTCCCAAATCGGCAAGATAGGGGAGTTTTTCTTCGATACCCTTTAAATCCCCGCCAAAAAAGTCGTTGTTGAGAATTTTGCCCTCGTTGGTTGGTCGCCATTCGGGCTCGGCACCCCAATCTGAACGCATTACGCGGTCTGCGGGAACATTTTCTTTCTTTGTGCCCGAATTATAAAATCGGTCGGGAAAAATTTGATAGATAATTCCGCCCTTGAGCCATTCGGGAGTGGTGAAATCCTTTTCGGTAACGGTGAGCTGCCAATCATTGCGAGCGCCGAAGCTTGCGGAAAATCCACCCACGCCGTCATTCATTTCAAACACGGAGCTTCTGCCGTAAGAAGAAAAGAAATCGAAGTGATACCAATAAAGACCTTCACGGTCAATTGAAGTGTGAATATCCCAGATTTCAGCGTCATCGCCGCACATACCCGCCCAAATCATAGACTTTTCTTCGTAAGCACCGTCATCACGGCGAAGCATCAGAACTGCACCGCTGCAACAAAATGCGCGTGGCAAGCAAAGGCGGAAATGAATTTCTTCACCCGCCGAAACACTGCCGAATTTATCTTTAAAAAACAAATCTCTTGAATTATAGGGAACAAATCCCATATTTTCACCGCCGAAATGTGTAATCAATATATTTTATCAAATTAATATATATATTGCAAGAGAAAAAGAAGGTCATTCTTCGCTTCGTTCAGAATGACACTAAATAAGCCTTTGATATTGATTTTAACAATTTGATATGATAATATTGTTATATATGTAATATAAGGGGAGTTTCGTATGTTTAAACTTTATGCAGAAATGAAAATCGGCGGTGGCGACCGCGCATATACAAGCTATGAAAACGAATGCTTTGATTTTGAGTTGAAGTCAACCGAAAAAAGCATCAAGGGTGTTTTCACAGCTAAAAGGGATATGGAAATGAAGAGCTTTACTCTTACAACAGAGAAAGATTTCGATGATGACGATTTGTTCTATGCAAACGGCTATCAGGCATGGACTACTTCTCGTGAATTCTCAAAAGACGATAAGTTTGACGGTCTTCTTGACCTTGCAAGAATAACAAAGTTTACTGCTCATTTTGCAGGCCTTTCAGGTGACTATCATTTTGCAAGCAGTTATGGTGAAAAAGGTAAATTCCACAGCTATACATACTGCTATTTCCGTGAAAAAGGCGAAGAAGAAATCACTCTTTACGGTTCAAGAAGTGAGCGCAACGGCTTTACAGTTTTTGAAGTTGATATGAACGACGAAAAGTTCACAATCAGAAAAGATGTTGAGGGATTAAAGCTCAAAGCCGGTCAGGAATATGAAATGTTTGATATTGCCATTATCGAGGGCGATATGAACACGGTTATGGACAAATATTTCTTTGATTTTGTTGGCTGCAAGAAGCCTGCAATCAAGCATCTTTCAGGCTATACTTCATGGTATAATTATTTCCAGGATATCAACGAAGAAATCATACTTCGCGACCTTGACGGCCTTGACAGAGCAAGCGAAGAAGTCAGCATCTTCCAGGTTGACGACGGTTATCAGCACGCGGTTGGTGACTGGCTTATTACCGACCACAAGAAATTCCCCAACGGTATGAAATATATTGCAGACAAAATTCACGAAAAGGGCTACAAGGCCGGTATCTGGCTTGCACCCTTCAGTGCACAGTGCAATTCAATTCTTGCAAAGAAGCACCCCGAATGGCTTTTAAGACATAACCGCAACGGCAAGAAAATGCTTGGTTGTCAGGGTTGGGGCGGTGCCTATACACTTGATATTTATCACCCCGAGGTTCGCGCATACATTAAAAAGGTTTTCGACACAGTTCTTAATGTGTGGGGCTTTGATATGGTTAAGCTCGACTTCCTTTACAGTCAGTGCATTGAGCCAAGAAACGGCAAAACCCGTGGTGAAATTATGTGCGACGGTGTAGATTTGCTTCGTGAGGCTTGCGGTGACAAGTGGATTTTAGGCTGCGGTGTGCCGCTTGGTGCTTGTATGGGTATTTTTGATGCTTGCCGTATTTCTTGTGATGTAAATAAAAACTGGACATACAAGCTTTCAAAGAGTCTTAATATAAACTCTATAATAACAGGTATCAGATTCAATGCTGAAATCCCGTCATCACAGAATGCGATTACCAACACAATTTTCCGTAATCACCTTGACGGCAGAGCTTTCTGCAACGACCCCGATGTATTCTTCCTTCGTGATATCAACATTGGCTACAATATGGAACAAAAGCTTCTTCACGGTAAAATCAATACTGTTTGCGGAAATGTTCTTTTTGTTTCTGACAACGCAGGCGATTTTGATGATGAGAGAATTGAATACTTAAAGGAATTTTTCAGAGATAAGGATTATAAGGTTAAAATGGCTGAATTTGAAGATGAAGATGTTATTCGTCTTGAATTCTCTGAAAATGGTGAAGATAAGACATTAAGATTTAATCTTGTTACTGGAGAAAGCAACATATACGAGGTTTTATAATATGAAGTTAGCAGTTATCGGTGGCGGCGGTGTCCGTTCAATGTTTTTGGCTAAAAGTATTGCGGGCAGAGCTGAAAAGATGGGCATTACCGAGCTCGTCTTTATGGATAACAACGAAAAGAAACTGAATATTTACGGCAAGATGGCGAGAGAAGTCTCTCGCCGTCTTTGTCCTGCTTTGAATTTTACATTGACTACTGACGGTAAAGAAGCTGTGACTGATGCGGATTATGTGATTACCACAATCCGTGCAGGCGGTGACCGTATGCGTTGCCGTGACGAGCGAATTGCTCTTGACCTTGGCATTTTGGGTCAGGAAACTACAGGCGCGGCAGGATTTTCGTTTGCTATGCGCAGTATTCCTGCACTTAAAGAGTATTGTGAATTGGTGAAAAAATATTCAAAGCCCAGTGCTATGGTTTTCAATTTTACAAACCCCGCGGGCGTGGTGTCACAGACACTTCGCGATATGGGTTATGATTTCACATACGGAATTTGCGATGCTCCAAGCGGAATGTTACGCAGATTTGAGGAGCTTTACGGATATCCCGAAAATCACCTTGACGCTCTGTGCTATGGGCTTAACCACTTGTCATTTTTTAAGTACATCAAGGCAGACGGTGTTGACATAACAAGCAAAATTGTAAGTGATGATGAGGCTTATGCGAATACTGATTTGCGTTATTTTGACAAGGATTTCTTAATGCGCAAACAGTATGTGCCCAATGAATATATGTATTATTTCTACAATCGTGAAAAAGCGGTTGAAAATATTTTGAATGCCCCAATGACCCGCGGTGAGCAGATTGCAGATATCAACGAAAAAATGACTGAGGCACTTGTTAATATTGATATTGAAAATAATTTTGAGAAGGCACTTGAAATCTTTGATTATTACTACGGACTTCGCGAGAATTCATATATGGCAAGTGAAACAGGCGAAAAGCGAAATTCAACCTGGCATTTTGATATGTATGCACCCGATGACGGTGGCTATGCGGGTGTTGCGTTGGGTATTATTGACGCTAAAAATTCAGCGGACGGCAAAAAGATTATCGCTTGCGTGCCAAATGACAACAAGGCAATTGATTTTCTTAATGAAACAGATACGGTTGAAATCTCTTGCGAGGTTAAAAACGGTAGAGTAATTCCCGTAAAAATCGGTGAGGTGCCCGTTGAAAATAAAGAAATAATCACAAGAGTAAAGGCTTATGAGCGACTTGCTTCAAAGGCGATTATAAACTGTGACCGTGAGAGTGCGGTGGATTGTTTGTATTTGCACCCCCTTGTAAGCTCATATTCTCTTGCAGAAAAATTGGTTGACAGTTACATAGAACTCAATAAGGATTTTACAGGTGAATGGAAATGAGCTTTGTTGCGGCTTTCGGAAAACTGAATGTTGACTTGCTTTATGCAGGTATGCCACGAATTCCCAATGAGGGCGAAGAAATCTACGCAAAGGATTTCAAGGTGTGCCTTGGCGGAGGCTTGCCCGCAACAATGATTAACTGTTCCCGTCTTGGTGTTCCTGCAAAAATCGGAACTTTTTTAGGTGACGATATGTTCTCGCAGTTTGCAAAAAGCGAATTGGATAAAAGCGGAACGAAATACGAAATCTTCAAAAGTGAAAATTATCCGCTGAATGTGACATCGGCTATTATCACCGACCGTGACCGTACCTTTGTGTCCTACGGCGGAACCGAAAAATACACCGACGAAATTTTAGGAAAAATCTATAATTCCCTTAAAGGTGCAAAAATTGTTGCAATACAAGAGAACATTCTGCCCGTCTATAAAGAACTTAAAAAAGATGGCACAATTCTTGTGCTTGATACGGGCTACAGTGAGGATATGTCAATTGAAAAGTACCGCGATTTAATCGAGGTTGCCGATTATTACACCCCAAGCATTGACGAAACCGAAAAAATGACGGGAACTCGTGACCCGAAAGAAGCTTTAAAAATACTCGGCGAATATTTCGAAAAACCAATTGTTAAATTAGGCAAATACGGTTGTGCGGGATATGATAACGGCTATTTCACAGTCCAAAATATTGACGAATTCAAATGTATTGATGCAACGGGAGCGGGGGATGCCTTTCTTGCGGGCTTGATTTACGGATTATATAATGATTTACCGTTTAAAGAGTGCATTTTAGCAGGCAATATCACCGGCGGAAAATGTGTAACGGGCATCGGTTGCCTGACAGAATATATTACAAAAGAACAAATAAAAGATTATATAGAAAAATATCAGCATTTGATTAAATAATCATTGTAGGGGACGATGCCCCCTACGAATAGTTTGTACTTTATTAAAAAATACTGTACATTTTCACTTTATTGTGTTAAAATGCCATATATAAATGTAAATGAAAACTTTATTTTACATAAAGGGGAAAAGAAAATGGAAAAAGAAATTTATTCTCTTGCCTTTGATATTGGTACAACGGGTGTTAAAACCTGCCTTTTCAAAATCGGCAAATCAATTGAGCTTGTTGAAGCGGCAAGCGAGGGTTATAACCTCTATATTCTGCCCAACGGCGGTGCAGAGCAGGACCCTGACGAATGGTGGTCTGCTATCTGCTCAACCTCAAAGCTTGTAATGAAAAAGTCAAAGGTTAAGCCTGAAGATATTTACGGTATTTCTTTCTGCTCACAGATGCAGGGCCTTGTTCTCGTTGACGAAAACGGCAACCATGTTCGCCGTGCTTTCAGCTATATGGACCAGAGAGCTACTGAAGAAATCAAAAAGGGTATTGCTTACGGCCCGCAGATTGCGGGTGCAAATATTCCCAAGCTTCTCCGCTCACTTCAGATTACAGGTGCAGTTGCCGCAAGCGTTAAGGACCCTGTATGGAAATACAAGTGGACAGAGGCTCACGAGCCCGAAAACTTCAAGAGAGCACATAAATGGCTTGATGTTAAGGAATATCTTATTTGCCGTATGACAGGTAAGTTCGTTATGACAAAGGACTCTGCTTTCGGTGCACTTCTTTATGATATTCACAAACGCCAATGGAGTCCCGAAATCTGTAAAATGCTCGGCGTTGATATAAAGCACCTTGCAGATATCGTTGATTGTACAGATTGCGTAGGCTCACTCCGTAAAGAGCAGGCAGAAGAGCTTGGCCTTTGCGAGGGTATCCCCGTATTCGGCGGTGGCGGTGACGCAACACTTATCGGCGTTGGCGCAGGCGCTACTGAAAAGGGTGACACTCATATTTATCAGGGTACATCCGGTTGGGTTTCAACTGTTACCGACAAGAGTGTTGTTGACGCAAATGCTATGATTGCCGCAGTTGTTGGTGCTGCTGACGGTATTTATAACTATTTCGGTGAGCTTGAAACTGCAGGTAAATGCGTTGAATGGGTAAAAGACCATCTTGCTCTTGACGAAATCGATATTTATTTGAATAAACAACACGACCTCAAGCGCAAAAATGCTGACCGTGAGGTTGTTTACGCAGGTCTTTATGACTATATGATGGCGGTTATTGATTCAATACCCGCAGGCAGTGGCGGAGTAATTTTCACACCTTGGCTTCACGGCAACCGTTGCCCATTTGAAGACCCTAATGCACGCGGAATGTTCTTCAATATCAGTCTTGACACAGGCAAGACAGAAATGATTAGAGCCGTTGTTGAAGGCGTTTGCTTCCACCTTCGCTGGATGCTTGAAACAGAAGACAATAAGGTGCAAACATCAAAGACAATCCGTTTTGTAGGCGGCGGCGCACTTTCAGAAGTAACTGCACAAATTCTTGCAGACTGCACGGGCAGAGTAATTGAAACCGTTGAAAGCCCGCAGAATGTAGGTTCAGTTGGTGCGGCAGTTCTTGTTGCAGTTCACGCGGGAATTATCGACAAGGTTCAGGACGCTAAAAAGCTTATCCCTGCAAAGAAAACCTTTACACCCGATATGAAGAATAAGGCAGTTTATGACAAGAATTTTGCAGTATTCAAAAAGCTTTACAAAGCAAACAAAGACAATTTTGCAGAGCTTAATAAGATTAACTAATATTTTTTGGTTTGTAAGGGTCGATGCCCACATCGACCTGAAAAATATGATATTAACTTGCGGGACGCTGTGGTCAGCGTCCCCTACTTTTTACATTTATTTTGGTGTTGCAATATTAATTTGAAAACTGTATAATAAATGATATATGTAATAAATCGGAGGTGTTTTTATGGATGAGAATAAATCTCTCGCTGATAAATACCGAAAAATTGATATAGATGAGGTCGAGGTTCTTCCCGAAGTGGCATCTGAAAAGCCTGAAAAAGAAAAAAAGGCTAAAAAAGAAAAGGCTCCCAAAGAGAAAAAAGTAAAAGAGCCTAAACAGAAGAAAGAAAAGGTTCCCAAGGAAAAGAAGGCAAAAGCACCAAAGCCCCCAAAAGAGAAAAAGGTCAAAGAGCCGAAACTTCCCAAGGAAAAAAAGGTGAAAGAGCCCAAGCCTGAAAAGGTTAAGGAACCTAAACCGCCAAAGGAAAAGAAGGTCAAAGAACCTAAACCCGAAAAAATTAAAGAGCCAAAGGTTAAAAAAGAAAAAACACCTAAAGAGAAAAAATCTTTTTTCGGCAATAAAGAAGAAAAATCTGTTGAGGTTGCAGAGGCTATTGCTCCCGAAATTCCCGAAATCAACGAAATACCTGTAGAGGCGGAAAAGCCACAGGAGCCCCAAGTTGTAAAAATGGTGAATTCTGACGGCAGAGTTGAAGAAGAAATAGTTCTTCCCGTGGTGACAAAGGTTAAAAAAGTCAAGCCCACCAAAAAAGAAAAGCAACCTAAAGAAAAGAAGGTCAAAGAACCAAAGCCTGAAAAGGTGAAAGAGCCTAAAGCTCCAAAAGAGAAAAAGGTTAAAGAGCCAAAACCACCCAAGGTTAAAAAAGAAAAGGCCCCTAAAGAACCTAAAGAGAAAAAGCCTCGCGAGCCAATGAATAAAAAGGATTTCGCAACAATCGGCATCGCTTTGGTTGCCTTGGCGCTCGCCTGCACCTTTGCATATTTCAGATTTTTCCACGATGACAGCCCCGATATTGACGACACAACAGAGCTCTCAACAGAGGCAGTTGTTGAAAAGCTTTCTGATATTCAGATTGCCCGTAACGGTGTGCTTGTAAATCTTGTGCAGACCGACATTCCCGATGTTTTCTACGGAATTACAACCGATTATAAGGTTAAATATTATCAGTACCGTGACAACAGAATGGTGGCGGTTCAGTCAACGGGCAGTATTTCTACTGAGGTAGACTTCGGTAACGAGAGCCTTCCCGTGACAATTGACTATGTAACTCTTGGCGGCAAAATTTACGGAATTGGTCTTTTTGTAGCCGAAGAGGGCGAAGATGTTTATTTCTACAATTTGATGGTGTTTAAGCTTACAAATCTGCCCACGGAGTATGAGGAAGACGGTAAGGCGTTGCTTCTTGCAACCACAAGTCGAAATGCACTCACCCAAGGTGACATTCTGTGGCCTGAAAGCTTCACTATTGACCTTGAAAGCGGTAAAACTTCAAGGTTTTTGAAGATTATCAACCGCAGTATTGACATAAATACCGGCGCAGGTGTTACAGATTTCTGTATTCTCACCCAACAGGGTTATAGCTCAACTATAAGTCAAATTCCGTTTATTACTGCCCGTGAATATGAACAGGGTAGCGGAATGCTTGATATTTTTGTAAAGGACGGCACAAATGAAAGTCTTTTTGCTGAGAATGTTTACGGTAAATTCCTGCTGACCGACGGTGACAGCGTAATATTTATGCGCAAAACCAACACAGGCTTTGATGTAATTCGTAAAACAGGCGAAACCGAAGAAACAGTTCGCTCATTCTACGGTTCAATGGGTACCGATTATCTTCATAAAGATGAGTATATTCTCAATGTGAATGACGGCAACCTTTACAATATGCTGACGGGCGAGAAAACCATGCTTGTGGGCTTCAGAATGGACCCCGAAATGATGGCAATCAGCGACGACGGCAAATATGTTGTAATGCTGGGCACAGTTAAGAATATGATGGACTATCAGGTGCATATATTCAACCTTGAAACAGGTGAATATGCGAAATTTGAGGACCAGAACTATTCAAATCACTCCAACCTAACATTCATCAACACCACCACTGCGGTTTATACCGTCCTTGACCCCAACCAAGGTTATGAATATGTGGTTATGGATATATCTAAAATTAAATAGATTCTTTTTGGCATATTTTCCTTAATACTGCGTTGTGCCGTCTCGAAATATCCGCATATTCCTTCGACAGCACGCCTTGGCTTACAAAAAAATCTGCTCAAAAATGTTTTCGCATTATATGCAACTAATATGATGAGCTTGTAGGGGCGCTTCACGAAGCGCCCGCAAGTTTATATGTGTGTATTGTGTAAAATCAATTTAATTTGAGGAAATTTTTATTCACTTTTCACAAAGTTCGCAAAAACTGAAAAAAATGCTTGCATTTTGTAAAACACGGTGATATACTATCTCTTGCGTTCACGAGATAAAGTGTTTCGTGAGTCGGTGTTGATTGCGATGAGGGTCCACCCGTTCCCATCCCGAACACGGTAGTTAAGCTCATTCGCGCCGAAGATACTTGGCTGGAAGCGGCCCGGGAAAATAGGTAATGCCGACACAAACAGTTCGTCCATCCAAAAGGATGGGCGTTTTTTTATTTTTATTTGATATTTCTATGGATATGTTGTAAAATAAACAAAAAGGAAGTGATACTATGCCGAATGTTATAATTGTCGGTTCGGGCCCCGCGGGAGTTTCAGCGTCGTTATATACACAACGCGCAAATATGCAGACCACCGTTATTTCAAACAATTCGGGGACAATTTTAAAGGCAGCTGAAGTTGAGAATTATTACGGATTTGCAGAGGCTGTTTCGGGTGAAGAACTTTACAAAAACGGTATTGAGGGTGCAAAGCGTCTTGGTGTTGAATTCGTTGACGGCGAGGTAGTGTCACTATCTTATGACGGAAAATTCACGGTGAAAACTGCTGACAATTCATACACGGCTGACGGCGTAATTCTTGCCACAGGGTCTTCCCGTCTTGCACCTGCAGTCAAGGGCTTAAAGGATTTCGAGGGCAAGGGAGTAAGCTACTGTGCTGTATGTGACGGATTTTTCTTCCGTAACCGTGCGGTCGGTGTGCTTGGCAGTGGCGAATATGCGCTCAACGAGGTAAACGAGCTTAAAAACATTACTGAAAATATAACCGTATTCACCAATGGCGATGAGTTGACTGTTGAATTCCCCGAAAGCGTAAATGTGATTACTGAAAAAATTGCAGAATTAAAGGGCGAAATGTTGCTGAATTCTGTTGTGCTTGAAAACGGCGAAGAAATCGCACTTAACGGACTTTTCATTGCTTACAAAACTGCGGGAAGTACGGCTCTTGCCAAAAAAGTGGGTGCTATGACCGATGGTAACAAAATCACCGTCAATGAAAACATGGAAACCAATATAAAGGGTCTTTACGCGGCGGGGGATTGCACAGGCGGACTTTTGCAGATTGCCAAGGCGGTTTATGAGGGCGCAAAGGCGGGCACTCAAATGGCGAAGTTCCTTAAAACTAAATAAAAATTTAATATGAATTTTTAACTGCGGGTATTGTATAATATCCGCAGTTTTGTTATACTATAATAGATTAACTATGTTTTTAAATTCTGAATATAATTTGGTAAATGGGAGATGTTAAAATGCTTTTCGCACAGGACATCGGTATCGATTTGGGTACCGCCAATACAATCGTATATTTAAAGGGTAAGGGGATTGTTCTTCGTGAACCGTCAGTTGTAGCGGTAAACGAGAAAACCGACCCTCCGTCAGTTGTGGCGGTTGGTAACGAGGCAAAGGATATGATAGGCAGAACTCCCGGCTCAATTACTGCCGTTAAGCCTTTAAAAGACGGTGTTATTGTCAATTCTGAAATCACTTCCGATATGCTCAAGGAATTCATAAGAAAGGTAATCAAGCGTTCGCCCTTTGCAAGAGCTCGAGTGCTCATCTGCGTGCCATCAGGCATTACCGAGGTTGAGCGTAAGGCGGTTCACGACGCGGCTCGCGATGCAGGCGCAAAATACGCTTCGCTTATTCACAAGCCTTTGGCGGCGGCAATCGGCGTGGGACTTCCCGTAACAGAAGCTGTGGGCAGTATGATTGTTGACATCGGCGGCGGTACAACCGAGGTTGCGGTTGTTTCATACCGCGACATTGTTACCGCAAAATCATCACGCATAGCAGGTGACGATTTTGACGAGGCTATTATTGAATACATACGCAAAAAACACAATGTACTCATCGGTGAGAGAACTGCCGAGGAAATCAAGCTTAAAATCGGCTCGGCAATGAGCTATGACGGTGAGGGTGCAATGGATGTGCGCGGCCGAAATCTTGTTGACGGACTTCCCAAAAATGTTGAAATTACATCGGAGGATGTTCGTGAAGCCTTGGCAGAGCCACTCTCTCAGATTCTCGAAACAATCCGTTCAACTCTTGAAAAAACTCCCCCCGAGCTTCTTGCAGATATTGTTGACAACGGAATTATGCTCACGGGTGGCGGTGCGCTTCTTCGTGAGATTGACCGCCTTATTTCCGAGGAAACAAAAATCCCCGTTCATGTGGCAGTTGACCCTATGGACTGTGTAGCGGCAGGTATGGGTATGTGTCTTGAGAAAGGCAATATCTAATTTAATGAAAATATTGGAGAAGATTTAAATGAATAATTTCTTCAAAAGCACAACCTTTAAGGTGCTTCTGGCGGTGGCAATTGTGCTTGTCAGTGCGACGGTGCTTGCAACCGTTGTGAGCAGCTCTACATCTCCGCTGACCAATGCAGTGAGTGTGATTACTTCACCCTTGCAGAATGCGGCGTCATATCTCTCGGACAAGCTTGACGGATTTTCAGGAGCTTTTGTGTCCTCAAAATCCTATCAGGACAAAATTGCCGAGCTTGAACAGCAGGTAGCGGATTATCAGGCGCAGCTTGTGGATTATGAAAAGACAAAAAAACAGCTTGAATCATACGAAGAATTCCTTGATGTGCGTGAGGAAAATCCCGATTACACTTGGGTTTATTCCACCGTTGTGGGCAGAGATTCTGCTGATATGTTCGGCTCGTTCACAATCAACAAGGGCTCAAATGACGGCATAAAGGTCAACGACGCGGTAATTTACAGTGAATATCTTATCGGTGTTGTTACCGAGGTTAATCTTACAACCGCCGTTGTTTGTTCTGTTTTTGATCCGTCGGTAAATATTGCGGCTTATGAAATCAGAACGGGCGAGTTGGGCTATGTTTCGTCAAGCTATGATATGTCAGTTGACGGCACTTGTCAGCTTTCGGGTCTTGACACAAAAACCACCGTTTCAAAGGGCGGAATTGTCTGCACCTCGGGTACAGGCGGAATTTTCCCCAAGGATTTAATTATCGGCACAATTACCGAGGTAAAGCAGAGTGAAACGGATTTATCAGCTTACGCGATAATTGAACCCGAAGTGAATTCGAAAGATATTTCAGACTGCTTTGTAATTACAGCGTTTAAAGAGGACTAATAAATGACTTTACAGACCAAAATAAAGGTCAAGAGATATGCAGTTTATGGTGCAATTTTGCTCTTGGCACATATTTTGCAGAACTCACTGCCCATATTTCCCGAAATATTGGCGGTGCGCCCTGTTTTGCTCATTTCTGCGGCGGTCTGTATTGCAATGTTTGAGGGTGAGCTTGTGGGCGCAATTGCGGGTCTTGCAGCGGGGGCACTGTGGGATACTGTAACCGCCACGGCAGACGGCTATAATGCCTTTTATTTAATGGTTGCCTGTGCGGTGTGCGGTATATTGCTTCGCATTTTTATGCGCAACAATATTATTACTTACATTATGATGAATACGGGAATAACAATCCTTTATTTTTCAAGCTATGTACTCTTTTTCATTACTGCCCGCGGTATAGACGGCGGGGCGGAAATGCTTTTGCGTTATTATTTGCCAATGGGCGTTTATTCCCTTCTACTCACACCAATATGGTATGTGATTATCCGTGCGGTGAACAGAAAATTCTCATACAACTATACTGAATATTAAAAAACAAAAATTTTGAAAGAGTGGTGATAAAAATGAGAAACAATTACAGCTTTAAGGTGCGCTCACTTGCGTTTATAGTTGTGGTTTTATTTGTTGTTTCTATTTTTATGGCTGACCTTTTCAGAATTCAGGTTATAAACCATGATGAATATTCCGCAGAAAATCTTTATCTTTCTTCTGCTAATACTGAAATTACCGCACAGCGCGGTGAAATTCTCGATGCCAACGGTAAGGCGCTGGTTTATAATGTCAGTTCAAATACTGTGTATTTCGACGCGTCATATTTCCCTAAGCTTTCAAAAATTGAAGAGAGAAATGAGATAATTCTCTCTCTTATTAAGCTTTTTGAAGAATACGAGGTTGAGTACAACTCAACGCTTCCCATAGAACTCAATGGTGATACTCTTGTGTTTGCTGAAGAAGTCAGCACAAGTGATAAAAACAAGCTTTTCGCCAAAGATTATCTTAATCTTAATGTATATGCTACTCCGCAAAATGTCTTTGACGCACTTTGCGAGTATTATTCACTTGAAGAAATGTCCGTTGCAGATGCAGTTAAGGTTGCGGCGGTACATTTTGCAATGGTTAAGGCGGATTTCTCGAAAGTTAATCCTTTTACATTTGCTGAAGAAGTGCCCGACGAATTGGTGCTTATTCTAAAAGAACAAAGCCGTTTTTATGTGGGTGTTGAAATAAGAATTGACACAGAGCGTAAATATTATGACGGCACAATCGCCCCTCATATTATCGGTTATTATGACTATATCAATGCTGATGAATATGCGGCAGTAACCGAAAGCTATAAAGAAGCGCTGAATGACCCAACTCTTACTGACGAGGAAATAGAAATTCTCAAGCTTCGCGCTTACGGAATGACCGACAAAATCGGTAAATTCGGCATTGAAAGCGCTATGGAAGACGAGCTTCGCGGCACAGACGGAGTTCTTACCACAGTTACAAACGGCGACGGCACAAAAACCACATCGGTCACAACCTCCCCCGTTAACGGAAACAATGTAATTCTTACAATCGACAGTGATTTTCAGAAAAAGGTGCAGGAAATTCTCGCATCAAAAATTAACAGCACAAAAGAGCTTGATAATGTTGACAGTGCGGGCAGTATTGTTGTTATGGATGTTGACGATTTCTCAATTCTCGCTTGTGCAACATACCCCTCATACGATTTGAGTACCTATAAAGAGGATTATTCAGAGCTTACTGCCGATACATCTGCACCGTTATGGAACAGAGCACTTCGCAGCACCTATGCCCCGGGTTCAACAATGAAGCCCATTGTAAGTCTTGCGGGTCTTGAAGAAGGTATAATAACTGCAGATACACAAATCAAATGTACAGGAACATATACATATTATAGTGATTTGACTTTAGGCTGCGCCAATGTATTGGGACACACAGGCAGCAGCATAAATGTTGAATCCGCATTAAAATATTCTTGTAACATTTTCTATTATGATGTGGGCAGACGGCTTGGAATCAATAAAATGGATGAATATTTTGAGATGTTTGGTCTTGGAAGTAAAACGGGAGTAGAGCTTACTGAAGCCAGCGGTGTTGTTGCAAGTATAGCATACCGTGAAGCAGTGGGCGGCACATGGTACCCCGGTGATACCATTCAGGCGGCTATCGGACAAAGTGACCATTTGTATACACCTATTCAGCTTTGCTCTTATGTGGCAACCCTTGCAAACGGCGGAACTCGCTATAAGGCTCATTTTGTTGACAGTATTAAATCAGCGGATTATTCCGAAACAATTTTCCAGGCAGAACCTGTAGTGCTTAACCAAATTGATGTATCCGAAGAATCCTTGGAAACGGTGCGAAAAGGTATGATTGCAATGGCGAACACATACACCTCGCTGAAAAATGCTGATTATCAGGTTGCGGGAAAAACCGGTACAGCACAGGCAAAGAAAAAGGTAAACGGCGTAGTTGTAGAATACACAAACGGCTTCTTTGTTTCTTATGCTCCTGCAGAAGACCCCGAAATCGCGGTGGTAATTGCAGTTGAAAATGTTATGTCAACAGGTCTCGCAAATTACGCAAAAGAGGTTTATGACGCATATTTCAGCAGAAATTCAGAAATCACAAATTCACAGCAAAGCGGAAGTATATTAAATTAAGTGCAAAATGCAAAACGCAAAGTGAAAAATGAATATATCATTGATTTGGTGTGAATGTAGGGCGGGGGCTCAGCTCCCACCGTTTTGATAGGAGGTACAGAGCGGAATGAAATGCAAATTGAAAAACATAGTTATAACAGTAATTGCAATATTTGTTATGTTTTCTCTTATTGGTGTTATATTATGTTTTTCGTTAATTGGAAAGCCCACATCTGTATCTGCTGAAAAAATAAGTGAAATCCTTGTATCCTATGATTTACAACCGATGGATATTACCGCATCTGCCTATGATAATTTTCAAGGAGCAGGACTTGAAAAATGCATAGTTGCAGAAGATGGTGATATGCGTTTTGAGTTTTATATTTTTGATAATTCAGGCAATGCGAGAAGAGTGTATCAAGAAGCACACGCTATTATTGTTACAACAAAAATGGATGTTCCTCGCGTTCAAATAGAATATGGTAAAATCGGTTACAGATATTATAGCTTGACCGCAGGTGGAAACTATTCTGTTACTACCTATGTGGATAATACGGCAATTTATGCTTATTGCAGTGAAGAAAATCAATCTAAAATAGTAAGCATTCTTGATGATATTGGATATGTTGATACGAAATCCAAACAAGAAACTCCTTTTTGGGCTACAGGTGCAGTGCGAGTTGTCAATTTTATACTTTATATTCCTATGGCGTTAGTTGCTCGAAGTTTTTATTGGAAAGCTGCTTATAAATCGGCAGGGGTAACAAGTAACGAAATTGAAGCAGAAGAAAAGAAACGAAAAGAACTTTTTGGGTGGCTTGTTGATAAGTCGCCTAATATAAAAACAACAAAAATATTTTTAGCAATATATAGATACTTTTTATTGCCTGTATATGCTTGTATAATTTTAGCTATTATCGGTTGCTTTACATCTATGCTCCAAATACTCAATGCTTTAGGCGTTGCACTTCCTTTTGCGATAATTGTAGTAGGCATTATAGGAGCGACAATGGAAAAAAGATATAAGAAAAATTGATTTTAAATGTTCTGCATTGACAAAATGGCGGTGTTAAAATGAAAAAAGTATTATCATTGTTTTTGGTAGTGTTTATTTGCTTTACGGCAATAACGGGTTGTCAAAATACAACTCCCGAAGAGCCTGTTGATACAAAAGAGATTAAAATAACATATAACACCTTTGGCGAATTTGACGGCGCAGAGTATCAAATTATCGATGGTGAGTTATATGGCAGATACCGAAACAGCTTAGGGCTGTTTGGCGAGGATGAAGCTACCTATTGCAAAGAATGGACTAAGACAAGCATTGATGCTGATAATATAATACACTTGGAAGTTGTTAGCGGAATAATTCTTTATCTTACAAGAGACGGAAAAGTTTATGCGTTAGGATATGCTGATGAGAACTTTCTCGAAAAATGGTCTTATAAAGGCGAAACTTATTTTGAGCCTGTGACCACACCTGTTTTATTGTTTGAAGATTGCAAAATTGCAAGTCTGGGCATTCGTTTTGTCCTTTTCTTGAAAAATGATAACACACTTTGGTTTATGGGCGAGAGCTTAAACGGACAAAGCACTCAAGTGAAAGAAGTTATTTCAGAGCCAATTAAGATTGCAGATAATATTCAATTTGCAAAAGCTTTTTCGTATACTTCTGCATGGATTGATTCCGAATACAATTTGTATTTGTGTGGAGATAATTCATATGGTCAAATTGGCAATGGAATTATGGGTTGCGGATATCCTACAAAGTTTCAAGATATAGTTGAAGCGCCCTTTTGCGCTTTGAAAGGTTGCATTAGCTTTTCGACAGAGGAAGGCTACAACAATATTTGGTCTGTTCAAGCAGAAACCGCAAATGGCGAAGTATATGTCTGGGGCGGAGAATATGGTGCAACACCTGTTTGTGCTGATGATTGACAAATTTCTGCTGAAATGATATATTTGAATTACGAAAAGTGAGACTATCGGGAATTATATATTTAGTTTTGATTTTAAAGTAAACGGAGGAATTGTTATGTTAGGTGTTAAACTTATGTTGTTGGGCATAGCGTTGCTTTTGTTCGCCAATGCGTGTGGCGGAATATATACTATCGTATTCTTATTTTTGGGAATGATTCCGGTTGTTATAGGATTATTTGTAAAGGATAAAAAGAATACAAAAGAGCAATAAATGAAATAATATAAAAAACACTTGATTTTTGAAAAGTCTTGTGTTACAATATCAAGGCTATCTCTGTGCGCTCGGGTGATTGAGCAAGCCAAAACGGCATTC
>CAZTLU010000022.1:0-23722 GCA_964614605.1 uncultured Eubacteriales bacterium | reverse complement strand
GGTCGATTTTAGTAATACATCAAATTGAAAAGAGTTCGACAAATTCAAATTTGAGAAAACTATTGACAACTTAATAAAAAGTTGCTACAATAATAAATGCAAGGCGAACAAATGTTCGGCAAAAATAAGACGCGCGGAGTTTACTTCGTTTGCGTTTTTTATTTTTTGTGGCTTTACGAGTGTTTTAACAAAATATTGGCGGAAATATTCATTCAAAAAACTATTTCGGATTATTTTCGCCAACTTGAAGAAAGGGGAGTGCTTATGCTTGCACAGTCCATTAAAATAGCTGAATTTTCGGTTGAGGAGCACGATTATCTCACGGAATATGTTGACCTCAAATCAGGCAAGGCAGAAAACGGAGCAAAATATCTGGTTTACAACAGACAAAAGAAATTGATTGCAATTGTCAGGGATATAATGAAAAATGAGCTCACTGAGCTTGAACGGAACATCGCCACGGACCATTGGTGCAACGAGGTGTCGGCAGGGGAGCTGGCACAAAAATATGGCGTATCCCGTTCAGGGCTTTACAGAATCTTAGACAATGCCCGCAAAAAACTTGAAATCTCACTGAAATATGTACTGATGTACGATAAGATTCTGCTCCCAAAATCAACGGAGGAAATATTGGAATATGTCCAGAAATACGAGAACTGAAAAAATGTCGCTTTATGAGTTGGGTAAAGAATATGAGAAACACGCAGAGCTCCAGAAATCTTTTATTGCCGGTTGTAAAGCAGAAATTAAAAAAGCAGAAATGTCGGGGGATTTTGATGCTGTGTTCACACTTAAAGAACGACTTCGCAAATTTCGCGAAATCAAGCGTGAACTTGAAGAAACCGCATCAACATTAAAAACCTATTACAAAGGAGAACAACAATGAATCAAAAAATTATTTCTATTGAAATTACTCCCAATTCTGATTCGGTGCTCACTGAAAACGGCGGTGTAATGTGGGAGCACAACGCAACCTCTTTGAAGTTTATTGTTGACCCCGAGTTTGTGGGGGATTACCGCTATTATATTGAATATCGCTCTCTTATGGGTACAAGGGTGAGAACTGAATACCTTGAACTTAATACAGAGGACAATACGATAACTTATTCAATTCCTGTTACGATGTCATCTCTTAAGGGTGTTGAGTGCCGGTTCAATATTGTGAGTGTTGACGATGACGGCAATACTCAGCAGGTAATTAAATCAGCAAAATTTTGTCTTTCTTTTGATTACTCGCCCGATACCGATAACGAGCTTTGCAAGGTGAATGACTTTTCAATCAATGCCTTGCTTGAGGCAATTCGCCTCGGCACATTCAAGGGCGACAAGGGTGATAAAGGTGATAAAGGCGACAAGGGGGAGAAGGGTGAAACGGGCGGAATTTCCGAAGAATATGCCACAAATAATTTTGCCAATGCCATCAAGGGTAACGCAGAGGGCGGAATTGTTTTAATAAATGATATTTCACCTGTTGAACACTCAATGAATGTGAAAATAAGTCAGTCAGATTTGTCAGAAGACGACGCGGCAAGCATAGATTTAACGACGGTAAAACTCAGAGCCTGCGGTAAAAATCTTTTTAACGGCGAACTGATGAAAGGATATTACAACAATACCGATTTTGAGGTGGGGACTACAACATCGTCAATTTTCAGGTCGTTTCAACACTTTTTCCCGAAAGGTACTTACACGGTATCGTTTAACGAAAGCGTAAATATTATCCGAAGAGTATATGCAGATAATTTTATTCAGGCAGGAATTGTCAACACAACCTCATTCAGCTTCACCCTTGAAGAAGACGGTGTTTACGGATTTTCATTCAGAAAAGCCGACAATACTGCGTGGGATGATGCTTCACCAATTCAAATTGAGGCAGGGGATAGGGTCACAGATTATGAAGATTATAAAGGTGCGGAATATATTCCCGATGAATATGGTGTTGTGGAGGGCGTAAAGTCAATTTTCCCCAATATGACCGTTTTTGCGGATACGGCAAATCTGGTTACAGAGGTGGAATACAACAGGGATACAAACAAGGTAATTGAAAGCCTTGCAAATGCAATCATTTCATTAGGAGGTAGTGTATAATGGCAATTTATAAAGGAATAGATGTATCTCGTTGGCAGGGTGATATCAACTGGTCACTTGTGCGTAATGCGGGAATTCAGTTTGCAATGCTCCGTGCAACTTATGGCACCGAGGGCTTTGACTTGTATTTTAAAACCAATTATCCTGCTGCGCGCAAGGTGGGAATTGCCGTCGGCGCTTATCATTTTGCCTACGCTTTAACACCTGAACAGGCGGTTGCAGAGGCAGAGCATTGCCATTCAAAGCTTAAGGATAAAAAGTTCGAATATCCCATTGCTTATGATATGGAATACAGCCAAATGGCAGAATTGGGCAAGGAAAAAATTTCTGCAATCGCAAAGGCGTTCTGCGATAAAATGGAAAGCTATGGCTATTATGTGTGCATTTATGCCAACAAGCATTGGCTTGAAAATTATTTCACAGACGAAATTTTTGAAAAGTATGACATCTGGCTTGCTCAGTGGAACGATAAGCCCACCTTTGAGAAGCCTTACGGAATTTGGCAGAAATCCTCAAAGGGCAAGGTTGACGGCATTGAGGGTAATGTGGATATTGATGAGTCCTATAAAAATTACCCTGCAATTATGAAGTATAACGGGCTTAACGGTTACGGCGCAGAAATCGAGGCAGAAGCTCCAAAACGCGGATATGCGGCGGGACAGAAAATTGTGCTTAAAAATGCAAGGCTTTATTCCACGGCTTATACCGACAAGGTCTCGAACTATATCAGCGGTACATATTACATTTATGACGGAATTTATTTTGAAGCGCGATACAGGGTTACAAATTCTCTTAAAAATGTAGAGCGTAAGCCCATCAGCAAATATGTTACGGGCTTTGTGCACCGTGACGACATCAAAAAGGGTGTTGCAGAATGACCGAAAATGAAATTTTAAATTATCGCCTTGATTCAGTTGAAGCAGATGTTAAAATTCTCTATAAAAAAGTGAATGATGTAACACTTGAGCAGGTCACAAGCAGTACAAAGCTTGACAGTATGCTTATGACCCTCGGCGAGCTTAAAGAGAGCATTGAAACCTTGAAAAAACGCCCGGGCTGGCTTTGGGATAAGGTAATTGTGGCGTTGATTGGGGCTCTTTGCGGCGTTCTTGTAAGTGCTCTCATATCATAATATAACAAGAGGTGAAAATATGCTTGAATATATAACAGAAAATGCCCTTTTGCTTATTCCTGTATTGAATGTAATTGGAATGATAATTAAAAATATAGAAAAAATCTCCGATAAATACATACCGATTATCCTTTTAGGATTTGGTATTGCAGGCGCGATTGCAATTATGGGGCTTTCACCCGAAAGCGTAGTTCAGGGTGTGCTTGTAACAGGTACCGCGGTTTATGGCAATCAGGTGGTTAAGCAGATTAAAAAGGAAGAATAACACATAAAAAGAACTGACCTATGAATTTTCACAGGTCAGTTTTTTCATTTCGCGTTTTCAGCTTTACATTTTATACTTTTTAATTATTCCGCACGCAATTCTTTCCCCTGAATTTCCCGATGGCTGTGTCATAAAGTCATCGGTTTTTCTGTGTATTATAACGCTTCCGCCGATAATTTCTCTTATTGAAAAACTATCAAAAATCATAGTGCTTTGTGCCGTGCCGTAAAAATCTGAAAAAAGAACTCCCAAATCACCCGCGTGCATAGGGTGTGGGCAATCGCAGGGGTTATAATGCCCGCCTGCTTCGCTGAAGGGGTCCTGGATTGTACCCTCACAGGTGCCTTTTTCGTGAATGTGTATGGCGAAAAATCTTTGCGAACATCGTTCTTTTTGAACGGGCAAGCCGTTTATATCAAAAACGGTCAGAACCTTGCCTTTGCCCGCGTTATAAAACCGCACCGTTCCATGAATATCAGGGAATTTGTGAGAGCCACATAAGCATGCTATTGCACAGGGTCTTTTGTGCATAAGTATATTTGCGAATTTGGAATTTATCATAATCAGTCACCTCCTCATATAATATATATGAAAAAATGGGGAATTCCGTTAAAATGCAGGAGTTTACAATTGGAATTTCATTTTTAGACAGAATTTGACACATTATTAGGGATAAAATGCAATTTATATTTGTTGAAATTTCACAAATTCAAGAAAAACTTTGTTAAACGGTTGACAATCTTTCGCTAAAGTATATAATTATTACTATAATTTTATCAAAGGAGTTAGTAGTGTGGAAAAATATCTTGTTGCATTAACATTCATTGGCTCGGTATTGGCACTTGCTTTTGCATTGTTCACTGCAAAAAAAGTGCTTAAGTTTTCAGAGGGAACCGAGAAAATGAAAAAAATCTCTCAATCAATTCGCAAGGGAGCAAACGCGTATCTGAAGCGTCAGTACACGGTGGTTTCTATATTCTTTGGCGGAATGTTCGTGATTCTCTGCGTTATGGCTTTTGCAGGACTTCTTACTTGGTATGTTCCGTTTGCCTTTATCACGGGCGGATTTTTCTCAGGTCTTTCGGGATTTGTGGGTATGAAAATTGCAACTCTTTCAAATGCAAGAACTGCAAATGCTTGCCGCGAGGGACTGAATCGAGGACTTCGCGTGGCATTTTCGGCAGGCTCGGTTATGGGCTTTACTGTGGTAGGCTTGGGCCTTCTTGATATTTCAATTTGGTTCTTGCTTTTAAGATTTGTTTTCGGAATCAATGACCCCGCAGTTATTACAAGCACAATGCTCACCTTCGGTATGGGAGCGTCTTCAATGGCTCTGTTTGCCCGTGTCGGTGGCGGTATCTTCACAAAGGCTGCAGACGTTGGCGCTGATCTTGTTGGTAAGGTCGAAGCGGGAATTCCCGAGGACGACCCACGCAATCCCGCGGTTATTGCTGATAATGTAGGTGATAATGTTGGCGATGTTGCGGGTATGGGCGCAGATCTTTATGAATCATATGTGAGCTCTATTATTTCTGCTTCTGCTCTCGGCGTTTCTGCATTCCAAGGCAGCTTCAGCGCCATGGCGGTACCTATGCTTTTGGCGGCTCTTGGCATTGTAATGTCAATTGTGGGTACATTCTTTGTGCGCACAGGCGAAAGCATTGACCAGAAACAGCTTCTCAAGGCTCTTTCACGCGGTACTAATTTAAGTGCAATTGCAATTGCGGTTGTGGCTCTGCCTGTGGTATGGGCTGTTCTCGGCAAAGAAAATCTTGGCCTTTATGTTGCCATTGTTTCCGGACTTTTAGCGGGCGTGCTGATTGGTAAATCTACCGAATACTACACCTCTGACAGCTACAAGCCCACAAAAAAATTGGCTTCAACCTCTGAAACAGGTTCTGCTACAATCATCATCGGCGGACTTGGACTCGGTATGAAATCTACCGCAATGCCCGTTGTAATTGTGGCAGTCAGCGTGCTTGTTTCTTATTTTGTATCGGGCGGTGCCACAAGTACCTCAATGGGACTTTACGGTATTGCACTTTCTGCGGTTGGTATGCTCTCAACTCTCGGTATCACTTTGGCAACCGACGCTTACGGTCCTGTTGCAGATAACGCGGGCGGTATTGCTGAAATGGCGGGCCTTGAGCCTGAAGTCAGAGAACGCACAGATGCTCTTGATTCTCTTGGTAACACAACCGCCGCGACGGGTAAGGGCTTTGCAATCGGTTCGGCCGCTCTTACAGCATTGGCACTTATTGCATCATATGTTGATAAGGTAAAGAGTATTGACCCCAACGCTGATTTAAGCTTTGATATTATCAATCCCGTTGTTCTTATAGGACTTTTCATCGGCGCTTGTCTTCCCTTTGTTTTTGCGGCGCTTACAATGGATTCTGTAGGCAAGGCGGCACAAAGTGTTGTCAAAGAGGTACGCCGTCAGTTTAAGGAAATCACAGGCCTTATGGAGGGCAAGGCAGAGCCTGATTATGCCTCTTGTGTGGATCTTTGCACAAAAGCAAGCCTTCGCGAAATGGTACTCCCCACGGTTATTGCAATCGCGGTTCCCATTGTTGTGGGTGTGATTCTCGGCTACAAAGGCGTTGTGGGAATGCTCGCAGGTGCTACCGTAACTGGCTTTTTAATGGCGGTTTATATGTCTAATTCGGGCGGCGCCTGGGATAACGCGAAAAAATATATTGAGTCGGGCGTACACGGTGGCAAGGGCAGTGAACAGCACAAGGCGGCAGTTGTGGGCGATACAGTCGGTGACCCCTTTAAAGATACATCGGGTCCGGCAATCAATATCCTCATCAAGCTTCTCTCAATGGTTTCAATCGTATTCGCCACACTCGTTGTGAATTTCAGCATATTATAATTATTTACTGATTTGCCTCCCCTTGACACGGGAGGCTATTATTTTGTTTTTTGTATTGACTTTAACTCTTACGAATTTTATAATTATTTACATAAAGGGGCGATTTTATGGATAATCTTATATGCGCTAAATGTAACGAAAAAATAGAAGAAGCCGATTTGGTTGAATGCCCTCATTGCTGGGAAATCTATCACCGTGAATGCTGGGAGAATACGGCGAATTGCTTAAGCTGTAAAAAATTCAATGTGGAATTCGCGCGTGCAAGAGTTGACGAAGTTGATGAAGCTGAAGAGGAAGAAAATCAGCATGATACAGTTAATGAGGAAGAAAATGAAGAGCTTCTTGATGACTTCCCCATGGGCGAAGAATCTGAAAACTCAAATATCGCAAACACTATAATGACCGTTTCAAATGTAGTTCTGATAATAAGCGTTGTGATAGGCATTTTGGTTGCAGCTTATATGTTCTTGGCAAACGGACTAATCGGCGCGGTTATAGGCGTTGTAGGCGGAGCAGTTGTCGCTGCAATTGGCTGGGTTGCGTCAATTCTTGTCAAGGGCTTTGCCGAGCTTATAAACAATTCGCAGAAAAATTCATATTATCTCTCAAAGCTTGTTGAAAAGCAAGAGGAAAAGGAAGAATAAAATGGGAAAAATAAGATTTTTAATTGCCGTTATTGTGGGTAAGGTTTCGGCATTTTTGCTTGATAAAATATTCAAAAGGGGCACAAATACACCGGGCATTATTATGCTTAAAATTTGCCCCGATGCGCTTGCTCGCTTTGTTATGCCCGAAACTACAATCTGTGTAACCGGTACAAACGGTAAAACCGGCACATCAAATTTACTCACACATATTATAAGAAACAGCGGTAAGACCGTTGTCAACAATTCAAAGGGTTCAAATATGGCTCCCGGACTTGCTTCTGCGTTGGTAACTCAATGCACTCTCGGTGGTAAGGTGACTGCAGATGTTGCCGTATTAGAAGTTGACGAGCGTTCATCACAGTTTATCTACACAAAATTTGTGCCCGATTACATTCTTTGCACAAATCTTTTCCGCGATTCGATTATGCGTAACGGACACAGCGGATTTATTTTTGATAAAATCAATGATTATCTTGACGAAAAGACTACTCTTGTGCTCAACGGAAACGATGCAATTTCGGGCCTTTTGGGCGAAAACAAGTGCAATAGAGTGTTTTTCTCGGTAAACAAAACCGAGCGTAGCACCGAAATTTGTGAGGACACAGTTTGCGATTTGATTGCCTGCCCCAAGTGTAATCATATTCTTGATTATGAATTTTTCCATTATAATCATATCGGCGTGCCCAAGTGCTCACATTGTGGATTTTCTATGCCCGAGAGCCGTTATTTTGCATCTGATATAAATTTTGATAACGGCACATTTGTGTTTAATGGCGATAAGGGCGAAAGCCTTGTGCTTCCGTTCCAAAAAGGTAATTTCTTCAATGTTTTCAACATTACGGGTGCAGTTGCAATCTGCCGTCTTTTAGGAATTGACATTGATTTAATAGGCTCAAGCATTGAGGATTTGTCTTCAAAAACAGGTCGTTTTGAAGAGCAAAAATTCGGTGGTGTAGAAGTGGTTTCAATGCTCTCGAAGAACCAGAATCCCATATCTTGCTCACAGAGTTTGAAATATCTTAACAGTACAGAAACTGAAAAGGATGTTGTTCTTCTCATCACAGACAGCAACGATAAGGTACACGGTCACGAGGATATTTCGTGGCTTTATGATACTGATTTTTCACCTCTTGCAAGTGATAAAATCAAAAATATTTATATTGGCGGAACCCGTTGCTACGATTTGGCAGGGTGCCTTGAAATCAAAGGCTTTGACACCTCAAAATTCATTCTTTTTGAGAATTATGATGAGTTGGCAAATGCGGTAAGTAAAAACGCAAGTAAAGACCGAAATATCGTCATTTATTTCGAGCTTTACGCTACAAGTGTGGTTGCAAAAATTAAAAATTCTTTAAAAGAAAAGGGGGAGAATTGATTATGAAAAAATTTGTAATTGAAGTGCTTTACCCCGAATATAATAACCTTTACGGCGACCGCGGAAACGCAGAGTATCTTGAAAAAAAGCTGAAAATGGCGGGCTATGAGGTTGAATTGGTTGAAACGAACCTCTTTGATGAGCCACGATTTGTTAACGGTGAAGTGGATATTCTTCTCATTGGTCCCTGTCAAGAAAAACATCAGCTTATTGAGCTCGAAACACTCAAAAAATACCGCGATGCCATTGAAAATCGCATTGAAAACGGCGGGGTAATTCTCGCCACGGGCAATGCCTTTGAAATCTTTGGTGATTATATTGAAGATGCTAAAGGCGAAAAAAACGATTGCTTAAAATTCTTCCCATATTATGCAAAGCAGTTTTCCCGACTTCGCTATAATGATTGTAGCGTGGGCGAATTCGAGGGTATGCAGATTACGGGCTTTAAAAATCTTTTGAGCCACTCTTACGGCGAAAATCCCTGCCCATTCCTTGCAATGAAAAAAGGTTGCGGAATGAACAAAGAAAGTAAAATTGAGGGTGCTCATAAGAACAACCTTTTCGCAACTTATCACACAGGGCCCATTCTGCCCCTCAACCCGAAATTCACAGAGTATTTAATAAAGCTTGTTGATGAAGCTTTCGTTGATGTGCCGTTCAAGTTTGAACAAAAGGCATACGAAAGCAGAATTAAGGAATTATCAAAATAAAATGAAACAGTAGGGCGGGGGCTTGCTTGCTCCCGCTGTATTTGTTTTAAATTGTCACCAAGATATCGCCTCTATACAAGTTGTTCAAAAATTAAATTTCACAACTAAATCATTTTTTATATGAAGATAGATAAAAAATTAAATTTTTTAAAAATAAATGTCACAAAAACGCTTTAGATTTCGATATAGTATAGTGTAATACGCTGAAAAGGTATAATTGATATATTTTTTGAAAGTTTAGAAACGGTTTTAATAGAGGGTCGATTATGCTCCTGTATTATAAAAATAATGATTTTTCGTTACAATGATATAACGATGCTTGTTTTGTTAATAATTTTATCTTTTGTAAAAATTTATATTATGGCATATTCAAAAAATATTAATACATTATAAAAAGTATTATAGTATAGGAAAGGTATTAATAATAGAGGTTTTTAATTTTGAATAAAAGAATAGTTTTTTTGTTAATTACATTAATATTGTTAGGAGAATTGATTTTTATGCTTTCAGCCTGTGAAAACGCGAATGTAAAACAATATAGCATCACAACAAGTTATAAGTTGCTAAATATCGATGAAGAAAAAATTTATTGTATTAATACGGACTCGCAAGCTATAGATATCAAGATGAACATTACTTATCAATCCGATGTGCCTTTTGAAATAGAAATAATGATGTTGGATAACTATGAAAAGGCTTTTTTTGAAATAAAAAAAGAGGGTAAGTATGTAAAAGATGATAAATTTAATGTTAGACTACAGGATAGCAAGGATGAAATAACTAGTGCAGAAGTTGTCATCCGAATTAGTAACATAAATAAATCTATGCACGATGTAGCCTTTTTAATTAAAAATATAACAAAGCTAAACAACAATAGTCAAATAGTATATGACATTTTAAGATTGGGTATTAATACTGGTTTAAAAATGAAGCAAGATTATAATTTAAACATTGCTAATATTTTGCCCAACAAAATTGAGCAATCAGAGTTCTTGCATGTTACAGAAAATAAAAAGAGCTATATGAATTGTTTTTTTGAATTAGCATTTGATATTGAAAAAATATATTTAGGCGAAAAGTTTAAAAGTGAATATGAGCAACATCAAAATGATGATTTTCCCTTTATAATCTTTGTAATTCAAGGTGATGAAGTACAAAAAATAAATGATTGTAATTATCTTTATGGGAAAATAAAAATGAAGGATAAAGTTAAAATAGACATTGAAATGGAAGGCGTTAACAGGCTGAATGGTGACTTGTTTTTTGTTTTAGTGCCCTATCCTTACACGGGGTATTTATCCTTAGACAGATATGAAAAAATTGCATATAATAATGTTTTTGCATATCGTTATTGTATAGAATAATTTTGGAGTGCACAGGGGAGAGTGCACAGGGGACGGTTCTATGTGTTGACTAAAACATGTGTTGACTAAAACACAAGGGGACGGTTCTTCTGTGTCCGATGATTTGTGCACAGGGGACGGTTCTATGTGTTGACTAAAGCGTTATAATTTGATATAATTCTCTTGGTGATGAAAAATGCCAAGACAAGCGCGAAAGAAAAGTGAAAGCGGAATATATCACGTAATGCTTCGAGGAATAAACCAACAGCAGATATTTGAAGATACAGAGGACTGCGAAAAGTTTATTCAAATATTACAAGAAAGTAAGGCAGTAAGTGAGTTTAAGTTATTCGCTTACTGCCTTATGAATAATCATATACATTTGTTGATTAAACCCGAAAAAGAGCCGATTGAACAAGTTTTTAAAAGAATCGGCGGTCGGTATGTGTATTGGTTTAATGTGAAATATCAAAGAGTAGGTCACTTGTTCCAAGACCGTTTCAAAAGCGAGCCTGTAGAAGATGACGCATATTTCTTAATGGTGTTAAGATACATACATCAAAATCCAACCAAAGCAGGAATATGCAAAAATATCGAAGATTACAAATATAGCAGTTATCAAGAATACATCACAAAATCGTGGTTAGTTGATACTGGTTTTGTATTCGATATGATTTCAAAGAAAGAGTTTGAAAGGTACAATCATACTGCAAATTTTGACAAGTGTCTTGAAGTTGAAGATGCACCAAAAATCCGTGTAACTGACGAACAGGCAAAACGGATTATCAAGAGAGTTTCAAATTGCGAAAATTCAGCAGAATTTCAAAAGCTCGATTCTAAAAGTCGAGATGAATATATTGCAATTTTTAAACAAAATGGTTTGTCAATTAGACAAATCAGCAGATTGACAGGGGCTAGTTATTATATTGTGCGAAAGTCGTAGCAATCAGAGAACCGTCCCCTGATTAACCCGAAAGCAGAATAAATGAGCTATTGAGGTAATTTGTTTTATGTCATTCTGAGCGAAGCGAAAAATCTCTTCCGTTTTGAGATTCTTCGTCACTTTGTTCCTCAGAATGACATTTTTAAAATTCGGTATAAATCAAAATACAAAATATCCATTTAATCAATGCAAAAACTCTCTATAAAACACAATATATTGTTAAAAATCTCTTGTAATACAAGGGATTTTTTGTTATAATGAATTATTAAAAATATTATGTGTAATTATGTCTTTACGGAGAAAACAAATGGATAAAAAAACAGAGAAATTCGACAAATTTCAAGAAGAAAGACAAAAGGATTTAATAATCGGCAGAAATGCCGTAACCGAGCTTATAAAATCGGGTCGCGAGATTGACACACTCTATGTTGTACGCGGTGAAAAAGGCGGTTCTGTTGGCAAAATTATCGGCGAATGCCGTGAAAAAGGCGCAGTTGTAAAAGAGGTTGACCGCAAAAAGCTTGACTTTATGTGCGGACAAGCTAATCATCAGGGCGTTGCGGCAATCTGTGCTGCTCACGATTATTCAACAGTTGAAGAAATTTTGGCAGTTGCCGAAGAGCGTGGCGAAGCCCCCTTCATTGTGGTTTGTGACGGAATTGAAGACCCTCACAATTTAGGTGCAATTATCCGTACTGCCGAGGCGGCGGGCGTTCACGGAATTATCATTCCAAAGCGCAGAAGCGCATCGCTCAACTATACCGTGGGTAAAACAAGTGCAGGGGCCCTTGAATATATGAAGGTTGCCCGCGTTGCAAATCTTGCGTCAACTCTTGATGAACTTAAAGAAAAAGGAATGTGGGTTTACGGTGCCGATATGGGCGGCGAGGATGTGCGTTCAGTAAATCTTGATGGTGCGGCGGTGCTTGTAATCGGCTCCGAGGGCGACGGTATGAGCAGAATTATCCGTGAAAAGTGTGATTTTATAATTTCACTCAAAATGAAAGGGCAAATCAATTCATTAAATGCGTCCGTTGCCGGAGGCATTTTGATGTACGAATTTTCATATCGAAGAAAATAATTTAAATTAAAACTATAATAAATAATTCGGGGGAATTTTATTATGGCAAAAATACCTGAATCGTTAATTGACGATATTCTTGAATCTGCAAAAACATATAACGGGGAAGGCACTGTAGAGGAATATTCTTCTGCACGCATTGACGCGCTTCTCGCAGACATTATGGGCGCAGAGCCCAAGGCGGAGGAGCCTGTAAAGGCGACAACTCCTAAAAAGTCTGAATCCGTAAAGGCAGAGGCTGTGAAAGAGCAGAGGGCAGAGGAAAAAACGGTGGTAATCAAGCCGGTTGCTCCCGCGCCGAAAAAGGAAGAAAAGAAATTTGAAATAAAAATCCCCGAGCTTAACATGAATGAGCCCGAGGGAAATGAAGTTGCCGTATCTGTTACCGATGACGGTCAGATTGGCCTTGTTGACGACGGTGTGCTTATAAGTGTAGAGGCAGAAGAAATCCCCGAAGAACTGCCTGAAATCGAGAAAAAGCCCGAAATCAAGCCTGCAGACAGTCAAATTTCAATTGAAAAAACGAGAATGTTTAATGAGGTTGACATTCGCGGCGCATATAATCCTAATATTTCTCATAATTTAGGAAATAAGGTCGTTCGCACCACAACGGGTGACGGCGAAGCACTTTCAAGCTCTGCTATTGGCGAAGAAAAATACAGAAAGCATTTTATGAATAAGCCTGTGCAGAATCTTGAAAAAACACAGGAGCACCGAGCGCTTGTTGCCTCATTACCGCAGAAAACCATTGAAACCCCCGGTGTTGTGGTGAAAAGAGTCGCAAGCTCCGATACTGACGGCTTTGAGCCTTTACCCACAATCGTTCCCGCAGAGGATATGCTTCCGAAAGAAGAGATTTCATCTTCGGGCAGGGAAGAGGATAATCAGATTATGTTTGAGGGCTTTATTGACGACGAGTCCGTAATGCAACAGTCCGAAGAAGAGGCAGAGGCACAGCTTCGCGAAACTCGTAAGGGTGTTGTTGACGAATTCGTCAAGAGCGGTCTGATTTTCAAGCAAGAGGTTGACGAGCCCGAAGAAGAGCTTGATGTTGAAGCAGAGCCCGTACGCCGTAAGCGTCGTTTTGAAAGACGAAAGGTGTCTGTTGCCCGCGAATATTTCGGACCAAAGGACAAAAAAGCAGTACGCAAGGTGTTTGAAACCGAGAAAAAGGGCATAGTTGCAAAGCTTGCAGTTCTCTCATTTATCGCCTTTGTAATGTGCATTTTAGCCGCCGTTGCAGGTGCCGAAAACGGTAATTTTGAAATCTACGGCAACAATGAGTTTGTGTATGTTGCAGTTCAGTTACTTCTTTTACTTTGCGCTTGTGTAGTTAATATTTCAAGCTTTAAAAATGCAATTGCAGGGCTTAAAAATAAAACGGCAGATATTGATTCGGTAATCGCTGTTTCTGCAATCGCGGGAATTATTCAGTGCCTTGCAGGATTTGGCTTTACTGATAATGTTGAATCCACCGCGCGTCTTATTGCGGGTGCGGCAGTTATTCCAATGATTTTGAAGGCGGTCAGCGAGCTTGTGCGTTGCAAAACCGATGCGGAAAACTTTGAGGTAATTGCAGAAACCGATGCCCCTTATAGTGTTGAAAATATAGGTCATGAGGATACCGCAAACGAAATCGCACGCGGACTTATGCTCGGTGACCCCGATATTAAATATTCCGCAAGAATCGGCTTTCCTGCACGCTTTGTTGAGCTTTCACGTTCGGCAGAGGTTACGGGCCCGCTTCTTAATATCGCAGTTCCAGCGGTTGCATTTGTGGCAGTCCTTGCAGGTGTGATTTATGGATTTGTTTCAAAAAATGCCTTTGCAGGCTTCAGCACTCTTGCAGGTGTTGTACTTATGGGTATGCCCATGGCATCAGGTCTTTCAGCGGCAGTAAATCTTCGTGCAGTGAACAAAAAGCTGAATGCCGAGGGCGCAATCATCAACGGTTATAGTGCAGTTGAAGATGCAGTTAACTCCAACGGTGTTGTAATTGATGCTTGCGATGCTTTCCAAAGAGGCGGTTGCAATATTGAGGGTATGAAGATTTACCACAAAATGCGCATTGACGAGGCTATTCTTTATACTGCATCAGTTGTTATTGCATCAGGCGGAGTTATGGCAGAAATCTTTGAGGGCGTAATTGACGGCAAGCGTCAGCTTTTATTCCCCGTTGAGTCGCTTTCTTATGAAGAAAAGCTTGGTTGCTCTTGCTGGATTCACAATCACCGTGTATTAGTGGGTAACCGTGAATTGCTTGTTCATCATAATGTTGAAGTACCCGACAAAGAACTTGAAGAAAAATTTAAGCAGAACGGCAGAAATGTGATTTATCTTGCAATTGAGGGTAAAATTTCTGCAATGTTTGTTGTTGTTTATAAGGCAAACGAAGAAACTGCAAAATATATGCGTGAGCTTGAAAAAGACGGTCTTACAATCTTCTTCAGAACATCTGATGCAAATATTACCGAGCAGTTCCTTGAGCGTGAATTCGGTCTTCCCTCAAATGTGGTTAAAATTATTAACCCCGTTGCAGGCGAGATGTTCACAAAGGTTAAAAATAACGAGGCAGAACGCACCGACGCGAAAATTATCCATCGCGGTGGCATAAAAACAATGCTTATGGCACTTCACGCCTCATTTGAGATAAATAATTTTGTAAATGTATCACGCGTCATTCAGTTTGTTGCGGCTTCCCTCGGCGTAGCAGGCGTTGTGCTTCTTGCGTTCCTTTCGGGACTTGCACAGATAGGCGTTTGGCAGATTATTATGTATCAGGCAGTATGGAGCATTGTTTTGTCAGTATTGCCATTACTTAAAAAGATATAATTTTAGGAGATGAGTTCAGTTGGCAGAAATTTGGGAATGGGTCAAGGATGCGGCAGCGTGGTTTTGGAGCTTTGATGAGGTGCGTTATACAGTTGACGCAATCGTTAAAATCGGACTTGCGGCATTACTTAGCGGTATTATAGGCTTTGAGCGTGAGCACTCGCACCGTCCCGCAGGCTTCAGAACTCATATTCTTGTGTCGGTCGGCTCTGCACTTGTAATGCTCACATCAGTTTATATTGCAAAAGAGCAGGGCTTAACCGCTGATGTTACCCGAATGAGTGCACAGGTTTTAAGCGGTATCGGTTTCCTTGGTGCCGGTACAATTCTCCGTGAGGGCTTTTCAGTTAAGGGTCTTACCACCGCCGCGTCACTATGGGCAGTTTCTTGTATAGGTATTGCCGTGGGCTCGGGATTTATTGCGGGAGCACTTGTGGCAACCGTTGTAATTTATCTTACACTTAACTCACTTAAAAGATTTATTGTGCGCGGCTCTGCGGGAAAGCTTTTATTTATTGAAATTAAAGATATTGGAACACAAATTCCTTTAATCACAAAAACAATTAAGCAATGCGGCGGCAACATTCATTCAATGGAAGTTGTTTACACCGAGGCAAAAGATGTAAAATTCAAGCGCCGCAAGGACACTTCTGTTATAAAGGTGCTTGTATTCCCTAAAAATGACGATTCACTTGCTCTTATGGTTACCACCATAAGAAGCATGGAGGATGTTGAGGATATTTATGTTGACTGATAATATTCAGCTTTTCGAGGGTGAGCATATCGAGGATTTGGGCGAGGGTACAGGCCTTGTTGTTTCAAAGCAACATACCTTTGGCACCGACGCTATGCTTTTAGCCTCGTTTGCAAGTCCTAAAAAATATGACATTGCCTGCGATTTCGGGTCGGGTTGCGGAATAATCCCGTTTTTGTGGCTTCGAGACGGCAAATGCAAATCCATTGATGCTGTTGAAATTCAAGAAAACGCCTGTGAACAGATGCACCGTTCGCTTATTCTTAATGATACGGACAAAATTACGGTACATAATATTGATTTGAAAAATGTAAGTGATTTTGAGGCGGGCTCATTTGATTTGGTGACAATGAATCCACCTTACAAAATCGCAGGTGGCGGAATAAAAAATGATGACGAGGGCGCAACACTTGCCCGCCACGAAACTGCCTGCAATATTGAGGAGATTGCAAAAAGTGCCGCAAGACTTTTGAAATTCGGCGGTAAATTCTGCATATGTCACCGCCCGGAGCGAGTTTTTGACGCAATGGTGGCAATGCGAAATAACGGAATTGAGCCGAAAAGACTTCGCTTTGTGTCAAAAAAAGGCGATACTCAACCTTGGCTTGTGCTCATTGAGGGTAAGCGCGGAGCAAAAAACGGCTTAAAGGTTGAGGCTCAATTGGTTGCATATAAGGAAGACGGAACTTTGAGCGACGAAATGCTTGAAATCACCGAAAAATACAGAAAGTAAGGAGAAAAACAATGAGTGGCAAATTATATGTTGTAGGAACACCCATCGGCAATTTGTCCGATTTTTCTCCGAGAGCAAAAGAAACCTTGGCGAGTGTGGATTTTATCGCCGCCGAGGATACCCGAGTAACTTCAAAATTACTTAACTTTTTTGATATAAAAAAGCCCCTCATCAGTTATTTTGAGCATAACCGCCGTGAGCGTGGCGAAATAATTATAAAAAGAATTCTTGAGGGAGAGACCTGCGCAATTGTAACAGATGCGGGTATGCCCTGCATTTCTGACCCGGGACAAGACCTTGTGTATCTTTGTCACGAAAACGGAATTCCCGTTGAATCTGTACCCGGTCCAACTGCATTTGCAACGGCGTTGGCAATCAGCGGAATGGAAAGCGGGCGATTTACTTTTGAGGGATTTTTAAGTACAAATAAGCCCAGCCGTAAAGAGCATCTTGAAGAATTAAAGAACGAAACACGAACAATGATTTTCTATGAGGCTCCACATAAATTAAAGGCGACTCTTAACGATATGTATGCATATTTCGGCGACCGTGAAATCGCGATAGTCCGTGAGCTTACCAAAATTCACGAAACAGTTATGCGGACAAGCCTTAAAACTGCAATCGAATATTACGAAATCGAAAACCCTCGTGGTGAATATGTGCTTATTTTGGCAGGTGCCGAAAAGGTAAAAGAAAAACAGCCCCTTACTTTAGAAGAGGCTGTGGAATTGGCAAAAGAACTTGTAAATAAAGGTGTCAGCGTCAACGAGGCTTCAAAAACCGTTGCCGCCGAAACGGGCTTCAAGAAAAGCGTTATCTATAAGGAATTACTTTGATTGTCTGTTTACAATTCTGTTAATTCTTGCAATTTCCTTTTCAATAATTTTTGTTGCTTCTTTGATGACAGTGTCCATCGTTTTTGGCAGATGTTCACTTCGCTTTGGCTTGGCGTCACCGTCAAAGGTCAAGCTGTTGACAATATTGTCAATGGTGATAGTTGAAAGATACGGCGAAAGCTCTTTCTTCGCCAATTCGTGATTGGGTAAAGCACCTTGCGAGAGAGCTACAAGATAAATCTTGTAAATTGTGAGAATGTAAACTGCCCTTATTTTGCTTCCGTAGTTTCTGCCGAAAGAACCCAGTCTGTCAAGCAAATAAACTGATGAACGAAAAATTGTACTCATTCTTATTTCGCTGTCTTGCGGAATTTCGTCTTCGGCGAAAAGAGCATCAGACATCATTTTTGTATCAGAAAGTCCTAAAAGATAGTCAGCGCTCACATCATAAAATGTTGCGGCACGGCATAAGAAATCCAGCCCGCATTCGCGAATTCCCTTTTCGTAGTGTGATAAAAGTCCCTGCGAAACCCCGAGAGCAGCAGCCGCTTCTTTCTGACTTAAATTTTTATCTTTTCTCAAGGAGACAAGCCTTGTAGAAATTGGTGTACTCATTAAAATCACTTCTTCTATACAAAATGTATAAAGATTATATACCGAATTCGACAATTTGTATATTGTGTGAATTCACAAATTTTCAGGAGACCTAATATGAAAACTTACCAAATTCACTTAATCCGCCATGCCGTAACAAAGGGCAATCTTGAGGGCAGATATATCGGCCATACCGATGAGCCTGTGTGTGATGAGGGTATGGCACAGCTTAAAGATATTATGGAAAATTACGGCGATTACCCCGAGGTTGACGCAGTGTTTTCAAGCCCCTTAAAAAGATGTCTTGAAACTGCAAAAGCCATTTATCCCGACAAAAATCCCATAATTTTAGACGATTTGCGTGAATACGACTTCGGTGAATTCGAGGGCAAAACTGCCGAGGAATTGCAGGACGATGAGGATTTCGCAGAGTGGCTTGCAGGCACTAATCCCAATAAAGCTGCTCCCTTTGGCGACAGTCAGGTGCGTTTTAATTACAGAATTTGTGCCTGCTTTGAAAAAATTGTTGATGGTGTAATTCGTTCAGGCGTGAAAAACACTGCGGTCATCACCCACGGTGGTGTTATAATGTCACTTATGCAGACTTACGCTTTGCCCGAAGCACCAATGCACGAGTGGCTCACACCGTCTTGTTGCGGTTACACAATCCGCATTGACCCGTCAATCTGGTCAAGGGGAATGAAGGTTGAAGCCATTGCCGAGTGCCCCACACAACCTGCAGAATTTGAACACGAGTTGTGGGATGTTTATGACCCCGATAAAGACCCCTTTGATGTGGCGTATTGGGAAGATGACACCAACTTTACCGAAGAATAAAACTGAATGTGACAAAAAACTAAAAAATGTTACATAAATTACAATAAATAATACATTGCAATAAACAATATGCAATGTTAAAATAGAAATGAAAAAGTAGTGTTATACTATATTTGAACATAAGGAGGAAAAAAATATGAAAATGTCATTCCGTTGGTATGGCGAAAGTGACCCGATATCATTGCAATACATTCGTCAGATTCCAAATATGAAAAGCATTGTCAGTGCCGTTTATGACGTAAAACCGGGTGAGGTTTGGCCGGAAGAATCAATCGAAAAAATGGTAAAGCAATGCGAACAAAACGGTCTTGTTTTTGATGTTGTTGAATCAATTCCCGTGCACGAAAACATTAAGCTTGGCAGAGATAATGTTGACGAGCTTTTAGAGGTTTATTGTGAAAATATCCGTCGTTGTGCGAAATATGGAATTAAATGTGTAACATATAACTTTATGCCTGTTTTTGACTGGACTCGTACACAGCTTGATAAAGAGGCAGAGGATGGTTCAACAAGTCTTGTTATGTATTGGGAACAGATGAAGGGTCTTGACCCGCTTAAAGATGACATTCATCTTCCGGGTTGGGATTCGAGTTATAGTCAAGAAGAGGTCAGAGAATTAATTTCCGCTTATGGCGAGCTTGGCGAAGAGGGACTTTGGAAAAATCTTGAAAAATTTCTTAAAAAAGTTATTCCCGTTGCTGAGGAATGTGGCGTAAAAATGGCAATCCACCCCGATGACCCGCCATATCCGATTTTCGGAATTCCAAGAATTATCACTTGCGAAGAAAACATTGACAGAATGTTAAAGCTTGTTGATAGTGAGGCAAACAGTCTTTGCCTTTGCACCGGCTCATTGGGTTGCGCAAAATCAAATGATGTTGTAAAAATGATTAGAAAATATAGTGCAATGAACAGAATTGCATTTATGCATATCAGAAACATTTTGATTATGGAAGACGGAAGCTTTGAAGAAAGCGGACATATTTCAAATTGCGGTAGTCTTGATATGTATGAGGTAGTCAAGGCACTTGTGGATACGGGCTTTGACGGATATGTTCGTCCTGACCACGGCAGAATGATTTGGGGCGAAACAGGAAAACCCGGTTACGGCCTTTTCGACAGAGCCCTTGGTGCTACATACATAAACGGCTTGTTTGAAGCAGTTGAGAAAGGAAGTAAATAATATGATTCACGAGAATTTAAAAGGCAGAGTAGCAGTTGTTACAGGCGGCGGCGGAGTTCTTTGCGCAGATTTCGCAAAGTCACTTGCAAAGCAGGGTGTTAAGGTTGCAATTCTTGACCTTAATGAAGCAGCGGCTCAAGCAGTTGCTGACGAAATCAACGCTAACGGTGGTGTTGCTATCGCAGTAGGCTGTAATGTTCTCGAAAAAGAGAGTATGGAAAATGCACGCAATGTTATCAAAGAAAAGCTTGGCACTTGCGACATTCTTCTCAACGGTGCAGGCGGAAACAACCCCAAGGGAACTACAACAAAAGAAACTCTTGAAAAGATTGACCTCATCGAGAAAGACGAGAATATCAAGACATTCTTTGACCTTGATGCAAACGGAATTTCATTCGTTTTCAATCTTAACTTCCTTGGTACTCTTATTCCTACACAGGTTTTTGCACGCGATATGGCTGAAAAAGAGAACACCTGCATCATCAATATCACATCAATGAATGCTTATCGTCCTCTTACAAAAATCCCTGCATATTCAGCGGCTAAAGCGGCAGTTAAGAACTTCACAGAGTTTATGGCAGTTCATTTTGCAGATGTTGGTATCCGTGTAAATGCTATTGCACCGGGCTTCTTCTCAACAAACCAGAATAAGACACTTCTCTGGAATGAAGACGGCACACCAACAGAGCGCAGCAAGAAGATTCTTAACGCAACTCCTATGAAGCGCTTCGGCGAATCAGAAGAGCTTACAGGTGCTTTGATGTTCCTTTGTGACGAAGCATATTCAGGCTTCATCACAGGTACAAGTATCTGTGTTGACGGTGGCTTCTCCGCATATAGTGGTGTTTAATCAGTAGTTTTTAATAAGATAAGTGATGAACCTTTGGAGGTAATTTACTATGAATTTAAATTTAAGAAAAAAAGAAGATTGCACATTTGATATGATTTCCTTGGGCGAAATTATGCTTCGTCTTGACCCGGGCGAGGGCAGAATCAAAACTGCCCGCTCATTCAGAGCTTGGGAAGGCGGCGGCGAATATAATGTTGCCCGCGGACTTCGCCGTTGCTTCGGACTTAAAACCGCAGTTGTAACTGCATTTGCAGACAACGAGGTTGGCCGTCTTCTTGAAGACTTTATTCTTCAGGGCGGTGTTGACACATCTCTTATCAAATGGGCTAAATATGACGGTATCGGCAGAACAGTTCGTAACGGTCTTAACTTTACAGAGCGCGGATACGGTATCCGTGGCGCAGTTGGTGTTTCAGACCGCGGCAACACTGCAGTTGCACAGTTAAAGCCCGGAGATATTGATTGGGATTACATCTTCGGTACTCTCGGCGTTCGTTGGTTGCATACAGGCGGTATTTTCGCTGCACTTTCAGAAACAACCGCAGAGGTTGCTATCGAAGCAGTTAAGACTGCTAAAAAGTACGGCACAATCGTTTCTTACGACCTTAACTATCGTCCATCTCTTTGGAACGATATCGGCGGTAAGGCAAAGGCACAGGAAGTTAATAAGGAAATCGCAAAGTATATCGACGTTATGATTGGTAACGAAGAAGATTTCACAGCTTGTCTTGGCTTTGAGATTGAGGGTAATGACGAAAATCTTAAGGAGCTCAACATTGAGGGCTACTACAAGATGCTTGAAGAGGTTGTTAAGGTTTATCCTAACTTCAAGGTTATCGCAACAACTCTTCGTACAGTTAAAACTGCAACAGTTAACGACTGGTCAGCAATCTGCTATGCAGACGGTAAGGTTCACAAGGGACTTGAGCTTCCCGGCCTTGAAATTCTTGACCGCGTAGGCGGTGGCGATAGCTTCGCATCAGGTCTTATTTACGGACTTATGACAACAGAAGACGCACAGACTGCAGTTAACTACGGCGTTGCACACGGCGCACTTGCAATGACAACTCCCGGTGACACATCAATGGCTTCACTTAAAGAAGTAGAGAACATCGTTAAAGGCTCAGGTGCAAGAGTACAGAGATAAACTCAAATAAAACGCAAACCATTCCGCTCCCTCTTTGAGGGAGCTGTCTGCGAAGCAGACTGAGGGAGTAAAATGTCATTACCATATAATAGCAAGTTAATTCCTTATGCAAAAGAACTTCGTAAAAATGCAACTCCTTGGGAAAGAAAATTATGGTTTTATTTTTTAAAGGATTATTCCGTTCGTTTTCAACGCCAAAAGGTAATTGATAATTTCATAGTTGACTTTTATTGCTATAAAGCAGCTTTGGTTATTGAACTTGATGGCGGTGGTCATTTCTTTGAAGAGCAAATGGATTATGATGCTAGACGAACCGTATTTTTAGAAAAAAATAATCTCAAGGTTTTAAGATTTACTAATTTTGAAATTGATGAGAATTTCTATGAGGTGTGTTCTTTAATTGACAAAGAGGTAAAATCTCGTGTCATGTAAAATGAACTCCCTCCGTCAAACGCATGGCGTTTGACACCTCCCTCAACGAGGGAGGGGATGTATTTTGATTATAATTATTTGGAGATGTAATTATGGATAAAGAAAAAATCATTACCCGAATTCAGGACTGCGGTATCGTAGCTGTTGTCCGTGCAGAAACAGTTGACCAGGCTATCAGAATTACTGATGCTTGTATTGAGGGTGGCGTGGCTGCAATTGAGCTTACATTCACAGTTCCTCACGCTGACAAGGTTATCGAAGAGCTTGCAAAGAGGTACACTCCCGAAGAAATTATCCTCGGTGCAGGTACAGTTCTTGATGCGGCAACTGCAAGAATTGCTATGCTTTCAGGTGCAGAGTACATCGTAAGTCCCGCACTTGACCTTGAAACTCTCAAGCTTTGCAACCGTTACAGAGTTCCCATGATGCCGGGTATTATGACAGTTCGCGAGGGCCTTCTTGCTATGGAAAACGGCGCAGATATTCTCAAGGTATTCCCCGCAGACCTCTTTGGTCCGAAGATTATCAAGGATATCAAGGGCCCTATTCCTTATGCAAAGATGATGCCTACAGGCGGTGTTGATGCTGACAATGTTGGTGAATGGATTAAAGCAGGTGCCGTAGCAGTTGGCGCAGGCTCATCACTCACAGCAGGTGCAAAGACAGGCGACTACAAGAAGATTACTGAAACAGGTAAACGCTTCGTAGAAAACATTAAGCTTGCTCGTGCAGAACTTGCCGGCAAATAAATCAACTTAAACAATTAAAAATGTAGGGGTCGATGCCCACATCGACCCGAATAAATATGATATTAACTTGCGGGACGGTGTAGGCACCGTCCCCTACTTTTTTCTATTGCAATAAACTCTATTTAATGTTACAATATTTATATATGACTTAAAGGACGGTGCAGAAATGAAAAAAGCAATTTCAATCTTGATTTCAATTGCAATATTGATATGCCTCTTTACATCTGCAATGCCGTCTTTTGCTCTTAATTATGGCAGTTTTTCTTATGAAATTGTTGATGAAGAGATTGTTATTACAAAATATATCGGCAGT
>CAZTLU010000021.1:0-24136 GCA_964614605.1 uncultured Eubacteriales bacterium | reverse complement strand
GCAGCTCATTCGTAATGAGCAGGTCGCGTGTTCGAGTCACGTTTCCAGCTCCAAACAGGACCCCTCCCGTTGTAAATGAACAGGAGGGTTTGTTTTTTAATTATTTAATTTTTCTATCAACCAATTCAACATATCTATATTGATTTCACTCAAGTTTTCGTACTTATCGAACTGACTAAAATATGCAATACAGATGATTTGAATTGAATAAATGACATATTTAAATGCTGATTTTTCTTTATCTGTCAATAGTGAAATATTATCATACCCTTTAACAATGTTATTAAAGATTTCAAGCCATCTGTTATTATCGAAGTCAATATCGGCAAATGTTTCTGACAGAATTGCTGTTGCACAATAACAAATATCAAAAATTCTAATGTTGACTTCGCTCAAATCAAAATCAATAAAGCCCTTGAATTCCCCGTTGTCAAAAATCATGTTTGATGGATTGATATCACGGTGAATTATCTGTGTTGGCAGTTGTTCGTAAATATTTTCAAATGATTTGATATAGTCATCTGTGAACTCATCAGGCAGTTGCATTATTTCTTTTACTTTAGGCAATGCAGATTTCAAAACATTTTTGCAAATATTCACCTTGTCAAATTCTGTATCATCAAAAGTCTTTAATGCGCTGTGCAACTTTGCAATGTTTTCGCCGATTTGAAATGCGATATTAGTATTGGAATAAATATCTTTACATCTCAGTTGAGTGCCTTTCAACCTGTCTGTAACTATGAAAAATAATTCTCCGTATTGAATATAATCCTTGCCGTCGGTTGTCTTAAGTACTTTTGCGCAAGGCAATCCAACTTCGGACAATTGATTTGAAATGTTAATACTTTTCCGTATGCGACCCAAATCGGCAGATAACTTGATAACATAGTTTTCTCCCACATAAAAAGCATTTTCATTTTTGGTGTCTGTGTTCTCATTGTAAATATGTGTAATAGTTTCGTTTTCTAATTTCCAATATGTAAGTATCTTGACGATTTCATTCTTTGAAATCATAATATGTTCCTCCTGCAAAATATTAATCTTGTAAGGCTTTGTGCCCTTATGATTTTTTGTAAAATCTGTAGGAGAGCAAGAAAACTCACGCTTGAAAGCTTTGTAAAATCCCGCATAGGTTTCAAATCCATAATCGAGTGCGATATCAAGTTTTGTTTTACCAACAGACATTTCATAAACTGCATACAACAATTTTCGACGAAGAATATATCTGCTCGGTGTCATGCCTACGACATTCTTGAACAATCTGCAATAATGGGCAAAAGAATATCCTGCCATATTACAAAGTTCATCAATCGTGATTTCATCTTTGATATTTTGTTCAATAAAATCTAAACTCTGCTGAATTATTTCACGAGTATTCATAAGCTCTCCTTTCAGTTCACTTGCAAGCTGTATTCATATTAACATATTTATTTTCAAAATACATTTCCCAATTAGTCAAAATACTCTGCAAAATGACAAAAATACCAATGAACATAAATCGCTTATAATTTGTAAGATTGAGACAATAAACAGTTGCGTTATCGGCTAAAAGTCCACTTGGCTATCCACATTGGAGAAAGTGAGATTTATATTTTCCTTTATTAAATAAAAAATTTGTCACAAAACAATGAATTGGCACGATTTATACATATAAAAGCAAAGTATTTTTATAATATTTTATATGCATAAAAGAAAGGTGATAATTATGATTAAAGGGAACTTTACTTTTCATGGAATAGGACAAGGACTGTTTTACAGTGGAGAAATCCAAAATAATACAGAATCTTTTAAATTTGTTTACGATTGCGGAACTCTTTATAAAAAGGATTCTCCGTTGCTCACTAGCGAAATAACATCGTGTTTTGGGATACCTCATCGCGAAAAAGAAACAATTCACGCATTATTTATTTCCCATCTGCACTATGACCATATATCTGGTCTTCCAGATTTGTTAGAAAAATATACTGTTAAAAATATTTTTCTTCCGTATTTTTCACCAGAAGAAATGCTTCTGCTTGGGATAAAAAACGATATAGCTTCAAACCCGGAACTACTTACTTTGTTTGTAAATCCACCAGAATATTTTGCAAAATATGATGTTGAAAATGTATACTTAATATCTCCTACTTCACTAGAGGGAAACTTGTCAGAAGAAGATTATTGCAAAATTATGCAAAATACAGAAACAAATCACAAAGGAAGTCTTCATATCGACGGACAAATTCAACCAATTTCTGTAATTAATAAAACTGTTATTTATACAGGCAAAAAAATTTCATTTTCGGATTATCACTCAATTTGGACTTTTAGAATTTATCAAGACCAAGCTGAAAAGCAACAAGAAGAAATACGAAAAGAAATAATAAATACTTGTAATATAGACCCTGATAAGCTGAATCCAATTGAACTTGAACGACTTATTCAAAAAGAAGCAACAATTAAAGATGTTCAAAAAATCTACAATAAAGTGAAACACAAAATTAATCAAAGCTCTTTGGTTTTATATCATGGACCCTGCGAATCGAAAAATGGTAATAATACATATTATAATAACAGGTGTTGTTGTCCATATCCCGATTGTGTTAATCCTTTTACCTCACCCGCAACCTTACTAACTGGAGATATAAACCTAAATCTCTTATCAAACAACGGTAATAAATTGGAAGATTTTCTTTTGGAAACGCCATATGATGTCGGATTCTTTCAAATCCCTCATCACGGGTCATATAAAAATATGAGTTTAAGTATTCTAAACAAACTCTTCCCCACCTATATGGAAAAAATTTGTAGTTATGGTAAGCATAATCAATTTAGACATCCTGATGCTTATACATTAGATAAAATAATTCAAAATTCAACTGGAAGAATCTATCATGTAGTTCAAAACCAAGGCTTTAGATATGATATTGTCATAAATTGTTGCCCTTAAATACAACTGCAGGTCGCGTGTTCGAGTCACGTTTCCAGCTCCAAAACAACAAGTCCCCAACCGATAAAGGTCGGGGACTTAATTTTTATCTGCAAAAAAGAACGGCGGGAGCAAGCCCCCGCCCTACTGTATAATTTATTCTGCCTTTGCCTGTGCTTCTGCTTCGTGCTTTTCACGGAGAGCCACATAAATGGGTTCCATCTTTTCTTTTGTGAGAGGATAACCAAATCTGAAAATAAGCCATACGCTTGTGTAAACAATGGCAGGAATTATTGTACAGATGAACATAATCTTTTTACTTGTATCATTCTCTGCAATAAAGCCATTACCGGCAGTAAGGCTATCATATTTTGCCCATTGAAGAAGAAAAAGTCCGCCTGCGTCTGCAACGGCCTGACCGAATTGACGGCCGAATGTATACGCCGAATAAACTGCACTTTCATTACGAATACCGGTTTTATATTCCTGATAGTCGATAACATCCATAACAACTGCCCAGCAAGTAAGGCTTACAAATGTGTAGCCGAAACCAATAAGCAATAAGCAAGTCATATAAAGCCATGCGGGGTAAATGCCTTGCGTTGGGTTTATCCACATAATAAAGTCTTGGTTATTTGCAGTAACAAAAAGGAAAACAGAGGTTATTGCAGAAATAATTGACATTCTTCCGCAAAGCTCTTTTTTACCGTATTTTGCAGAAAGTTTTGGTGTGAATAAAATCAATACTACCATTGGAAGATAAGTACAAATTGTACCTATAATATTAAGACCTGTATTTGTAAAGTAGTTCTTATAGAGATAAGCATTGAATGAGCCAAATTGAAGCTGACCACTGATGAGAACACCTGATAATGTAAGCAATACGAATGGTCTTGACTTGAAAAGTCCCTTATATACACCCTTTAAATCAACATTTTCATCATCAACAGCAGGAACACGCTCTTTTACCATTCTGTGTCCGATAAGGTAAGTAGCTATTGAGAAAATACCCATCAGAAGTGCATATATGAACATTCTGTTTCCGTCTGCAACTTCGATTTCTTGACCTGTTTGCTCGTCGAAAACACCGGTGCCAACATAAATGACCATTGGAGCAATAAGAAGAACGACTGCACCACCAATACCACTACCAACTGAACGGGCAGTTGAAAGAAGTGTTCTGCCCTTAGGGTCATCAGTAATAACGGATGCCAATGAACCAAAGGGAATGTTCATAGCAGTGTACATTGTGCAATAAATCAAATATAACACAATGGCAAGAACGAATAGGAGCATGGGCTTTTCTGCCAATGTCTGATTATAGAAAATTGAGTTGGGGTCACCAAAAGGAATAAAGCAAATAACTGTTGAAATTCCAAGAGGTACTGCAACAAGTCTTAAATACTGACGGTATTTACCATCTTTGCCCGCTTTTCTTTTAGAAACAACCGCGCCCCAGAGCGGGTCGTTGATTACGTCCCAAAGACGAGTGATAATAAACATATAACCAACAAGCTTGGGTGCGATTTTCAAAACGTCCGTCATAAAGACTTTAAGATAGCTTGTAATGTACGTAAGATTAAACATATTACCGGCTTCGGCAATGGTATAACCCGCAACGTCCTTAAAGCCTATTCTGTTAGGATGATTGTTGACCTCTTTGGGTTTTCTTTGTTTAGCCATAGAGATTAACCTCCCTTTTCAAATTCATACAGTAATAATACCACTTATTCCAGAAAAATACAATAGGGAATAAAAAATGCAAAAAGTAGGAGACGATGCCCACATCGTCCCCTGTTGGTTAATATGTATCTAATTAGATATAGTAACTGTGTAGGGGCAGGTCTCCGTGCCTGCCCGTTTGCAACTGCACATTCTTAATTTTTATACTACATTTCACATTTAAACTTCAAGTAATTTTTGATTAACTCGATTTTGAACCTGAATATAATATGCAATTTCAGCATCGTTCATTTCTTCGTCTTCCCACTTTTCAAAGTCTTCAACAAACTCAGCATACTTACTCATAAATGTTGCGTAATCAGAAAGCATTGACAAGTCGGTTCCGTCAGAATTTGCATATTTTTTCATAAAACTGACATATTCATTCATAAACTCTTCGTAACTATCCATTGCTTCTTTAAATTCAGGTCTCATTCCGTCAACATATTCACTATCATCTTGTTTTTCGCTTGTCGTTTCATCTTCATTATTTTCAATATCTATTTTATTGTTTTTCTCATCAATGATTTCCACAGTTATTTCTACAACATTAAAGCCTACATATTTTACATAAACTTTATAATTATCTTCATTTTTTGCAGAAAAATAACCTTCACTTTTACTATAATCTACATTAAAACCTGCTTTTTCACACTCTTTAATGTAACTTGAAAAATCATCAAGTGATGTATTACCTACCATAGCAGAAAAATAATCACTATCATCGCGTTCTATTCTACCTATTGTTGATGTTGGAGCAGGTAGCATACCACCTAAACCATTTTCCGGCCACTCTAATACACCTAATTCTTCGGGTGCATATAAAGTTATGCTAAATTCTTTATCGGATTCAACATACCATAAGGAAAGTTTATATCCATTCTCATTGAATGCAACATAGCCATTCTCTGATTTATCTTTTTCTATATTAAAACCCTTTTCTTCACACTCCCGCACATATAAATCATATTCTTCCTTTGAGGTTTTACTGATATATACATATAAATAATCATCTGAATCAGAAACATTTCGCCCACGGTCCGACTCCGGTTCAGGTAACAAATATGTTAATTCATAATCATTCCACACAAGTTTTTCAGTATTATTTCCTCCGATTGACACTAAAATTACAAAAGCCAAAATCACGGCGAGAATAATAAACCAAACTCTTTTATAAAAGGGCTTCTTGTTCTTTGCTCCACAATTTGGACACACCTTTGCTTTTTTTAATATCGGTGTGTTACAACTTTTGCAAACTATCATTTTTTCCATTTTCCATTCCTCCAATGTTTATATTCACTAAAATATTACCACATAAGTATTCAAATGTCAACATATGTATTCATAGGCGCTTAAAAATTAGCATACACTTATTAAGAGGTGATGTTAATGTTTATTCCAACTCTTGACGCTGTTGTGGTCGGTAATGTAATTGCAGATTTCAGAAAGCAAAAAGGAATTTCACAAGAGGTTTTAAGCGGATTGGCGGATATCGGCAGAACTCACCTTTCAGCAATTGAACGCGGAGAAAGAAAACCCACATTGGAAACGCTTTACCGAATTTCCTGTGCTTTAGATATTAAAATGAGTGATATTGTTAAGGAAATTGAGCAGAAAATAGATTGAGTTTTGTCGTAAAATTTTATGTTGAATTTTACGAATAATATGTTATAATAGTTATAGAATATGATAGGAGGAATTTATATGCCAAACATTAAACCCGTATCAGATTTAAGAAACTATAATGAAGTTTTGCGAGATATTGCCGTAGGTGAACCTGTTTTTTTAACAAAAAACGGCAGGGGCAGATATGCAATTGTGGATATGGAAGAATACGAAAAAACTCAAGCGGCAATTAAGCTTATGACCGCTTTAGCTCAAGGTGAAAAAAGCGGAGAGGAAAAAGGCTGGTTTTCTCTTGATGATGTAGAGATTGAATTGGGTTTAAAAAATGAATGAAATAGTATTATCATATGATGCAAAAAATGATTTAAAAGAAATAAAAAGATATATCACAAATGAACTGGATAATGAAATTGCGGCAAGCAATACAATTTCAAAAATAACCAAAAGTATAAGACGGTTAGAAACTCAACCGTTTATAGGCACTCCGTTATCTTCCGTTATTGAATTTGATACTAATTACAGATTTTTAGTATGCGGAAATTATATGGTTTTTTATCGTTTAGAAAGCAATGTTATTCTTGTTGCAAGAGTAATTTACGGCAGACGTGATTATATGAAAATTCTTTTTAAAAACGAGGAATAAAAAAGTAGGACGCCGAGTCGACGTCCCATACAATACACAAAAAAGCAGGTAGCCTTTCGGTTACCTGCTCATTTTTATACTTTTTAGAATTAAAGTTCTGCGAAGTATTTGATTGTACGAACCATCTGTGATGTGTAGCTGTTCTCGTTGTCATACCAAGAAACAACCTGAACTTCATAAAGGTCGTCAGCAATCTTAGCAACCATTGTCTGTGTTGCATCGAAGAGTGAACCGTACTTCATGCCGATAACGTCTGAAGAAACGATGGGGTCTTCGTTGTAGCCGTAGCTCTCTGAAGCAGCAGCCTTCATAGCAGCGTTGATGCCGTCTTTTGTAACGTCAGCGCCCTTAACAACTGCTGTAAGGATTGTTGTTGAACCTGTGGGAACAGGAACTCTCTGTGCAGAACCGATGAGCTTGCCGTTGAGTTCAGGAATTACAAGACCGATAGCCTTTGCAGCACCTGTTGAGTTAGGAACGATGTTAGCAGCACCGGCACGAGCTCTTCTGAGGTCACCCTTTCTGTGAGGACCGTCAAGAATCATCTGGTCGCCTGTGTAAGCGTGGATTGTAGCCATGATACCGCTCTGGATAGGAGCATAATCATTGAGAGCCTTTGCCATGGGAGCCAAGCAGTTTGTTGTGCAAGATGCAGCAGAGATAATCTGGTCATCAGCTGTAAGTGTATCTTCGTTTACTGAGTAAACGATTGTCTTGAGGTCGTTACCTGCGGGAGCAGAAATAACAACTTTCTTTGCGCCTGCGTTGATGTGAGCCATTGACTTCTCTTTTGAGCAGTAGAAGCCTGTGCACTCAAGAACTACGTCAACATCGAGCTCGCCCCAAGGAAGCTCTGCAGCGTTAGCCATAGCATAGATTTTAAGAGTTTTGCCGTCAACTGTGATTGTGCCTGCTTCGTCATCAGCTTCAACTGTGTGAAGATTTTCGCCGATTCTTCCGCAGTAACCGCCCTGAGCTGTGTCATACTTGAGAAGGTTAGCAAGCATTGAGGGCTTTGTAAGGTCATTGATAGCTACTACATCGTAGCCTTCTGCGCCGAACATCTGTCTGAAAGCAAGACGTCCGATACGGCCGAAGCCGTTAATTGCAACTTTAACTGACATTTTGAATTCCTCCAAAAAAATTATTACTAATATTATTCGCATTAGTGCAGTATTATTTTATATCTTTTTAAGCAAATATGCAAGTATTATTTTCAATTTTTTGGCGTTTTGTGAATAATTTGTCAAGGGGCACAAAAATCAGAGAATAAATAATGAAAATGGGTGTAAAATTTATATATGAGGAGGTATGTTTTATGAATTATGGTGAGATTACCGCACACAGTCGGGAGCATTCGCGAGAAAATCTGCAAAATCTGTTTGACCGTGCATTTCTTTCGGGAAACAATTCCGATTTAAGAGAAAACTACAAAGCTCTGCGAAATATTGAATTAATCAAATTCACCGAAACCGCCAACGAGCGCACAAGCATATCTGCCCTTGCAGAAAATCTCACAATTGCCTGTGACATTCTCACTACGGACACAGGGGTTAATTTTATTTTCTGCGGGAATGACACCTCCCCCGTTTATTGCAACGGCAAAGCACTTACAAAATCCATTTTAAATCTGCTTTCAAATGCGTATCTTCACGGTAAGGGGCGAATTGTCACCGTGAAAGCCATTGAGATGAATAATTATATAAAAATCGAAGTAAAAAACGAGGGCGAATTTTACTGTGAGCAATACGGCAAAGGTCTCTCGTTTGTGAGCCGTGTTTGCAACCTTTCGGGCGGTGCATTTTTTGTTGAACGGGATTTGTTTTCCACCACCGCGGTAATGCTCATAAAAAAAGTCCCTGCAAATAATTGCAAGGACTATTATGTGCCCGATTTCTACGAGTATTTAAACGACAGACTATCCCCTGTTTATGTTGAATTATTTGGGATGGAATACAGAAGTTAAAATTATGATTTTTTATAATACGAGCTCTCTGTGCAGGGTCGCTTCACGAAGCGCCCGAAAAGTGACATATCAAACCACAGCGGGCAGTTCGTGAACTGCCCCTACATAGTTTCTGTTTCTAAATAAAAATAATATTAACCAACACATGTCGCACAATCTTATCATTCCTCATTAACCTTAACTTTAATTACCGCCACGGTAATATCATCGTGCCTTGAGATATTTCTGCCCTTGGCTATGGCACAAAGCTTTTCGGGCAAATCATAAGAAAATCCCTTTTGGGTGATGTACGCCTTAATTTCTTCAAGACTTGAATCCGCCGCGCCGTCCGACATCATTATAAGCACATCATCTTCGCGAAGTCCGCCACGCACGGTGGCAAATTCCGCTTGCCTTAAAATACCAATGGGCATAGCGGATTTTTTTATTTCGCTGACCTTGCCCTTGCGATAGAGAAGCGACACCGCCGCACCCGCCTTATAGATTACGGATTGTCCGTTATACAGATTTATTTTCAGTATATCAAGGGTCGCAAGGGATTCATCACGGCTTTTCACAAGCATTGCAGAATTTACAAGACGCAAAGCACAAGGGAACGAAAATCCCGAAACGATAAGGCGTGAGAGAAGCGACGCCGCCATAGCCCCGTCAATCGCCGCACGGCTGCCCGTGCCCATTCCGTCACTTAACAGGGCGATAAAATTACCCTTGCCGTCAAAAAACGAGTCAAAACAATCGCCGCAAATTTCATTTTCGGCACTTGAAAGCTGATGATAAACACATTCTGCCGAATAAAGCGGAGTTTCCCAAAACATGAGATTTTTTTCATTTTCCCCTGTAATCACCGCGGGGCTTGAAAATTCACGCTCGGTAACTCTCTCTATACATTCCTTGATTTCCTCGCTGGTGACTTTGCAATTTGCGCTGACGGTCAGGTTTATCATCATATTAAGGTCTTCGTCTTCATAGCAGTTGACTAAAGCGTCAGCGCCGATATCCTCCAGACTGTTTTTGAGCGCCTCACTCTTACCCGCCAGAACTCTTGCACCATTTTCAAAATCCAAAAGCAAATCGTTAAGCATTTCGCAGACGGTGTCAAATTGGTCAGCAGTAATTTTTCTCATTTCGTTAATTCTCCCCTCCGCGCCAAGCCTTGCGGAATATGACGAATAATTTTTATTGAAGCTGTCGCACAGGCTCATAATTCTTATACATCTGCCCTGCAGCGACGCGGGCACAAAAGAGGGCGTAACCGACCCTGTTTTGCGGATTTCTTCAAGCACAGCGTCAAATTCACCGAGAGTTCCCGGCAGCCCCTCTGCCCAACATTTCTGATAGCTTGCACATTCGGCACAAACACTGTCGCGCACTCGCAGATAAACCCCCGTGGTATCGGGCACTGCCTTTTCCTTTAAGATTTCAGAAACCTTTGTTACCGTTCCCGACATATTGCCCACCGCGTCACGAACGGTGCGAAGTCTTAAAAGCATCATATTTTTAATGGCCGAGCCCTCGCCCGAATAAGCTGATACCGAAAGCCGTGTTTTTGCACGGACAAAGAATTTATGCGGAGTTGCAATGAATGCAATCGAAGCAATTGCAGTTTCAATCAATGGTCCGAGTGTGGTTTCATCACTGAAATAAAGATAAGCCGTGCCGTAGGCAAAAATGTATGCAAACGCACAAAGAACTCTGCCCGAATACGAGAAAAGCCCCGAAAAAAGTCCTGCCGCACCATAGCAGAATACGGGCAAGCCCTCAAGCCCCGTCAATGCAAAGCCCAATGCGGCACCCGTGCCGATTGTAGCTCCTCCGCTTTCTCTGAAAAGATACGCGGCACACAAGATTACATAAGAGCACACCGCCCCTGCGGGACTTACGCCAAATATCGTTAAATCCGAAGCAGACAAAATGACCGTCAGCAATGAAATAACAAGAAATGTGAGCTCGCGGGCAGTCATGGAGTGCTCACCTTTCAGCTTTTCAATACTTGAAAATCCCACAGAAAATACAAATGCACCGCCAAAGGATGCCGCTGTTTCTGCCACAAGCATAAAAATCTGCTTTAAGGTGAATTCGGTAGCAATCATAAAAGCAATTCCCGTTGAAGCTGTCACAAAAAGAGCACACACTGCTCCCACCCAAGCCTTACCGCGTAATCGGACAAAGCTATTGGTATAAATTTTAAGGGTATAAACCAAAATTAAAGCCATTACATAGCGAAACGCCTGATTGAATTCATAGGTAACTATGTAGCCCAGCATTGCACCCAAGCACGAGAAAAATGTATATTTTCGACCGGTACCGCTGCAAAATCCCAACCCTAAGGGTGAAAAATATGGTTGAACCGAGGTTGCGGCTAATATTGCGGCAACGGAAAAATGGACAAATTGCTCAAACGCGGATTTTGTAAGCGCAGATACCGCAATTTTTTCATTACCCTCGCTCATTTGAAATTCATATTCGTTCATAAATTCACCAACTTTGCACTTTTACATTCTCTCATAATTATATGCTTGTCCACACGCATTTTTTGGCGGAACAGGTCAGTAAATTTGTGTTTTTTTGTGTCAATAATTATTGAATAACATAAAAAAGCTTCACCTTAGGTAAAGCCATCTTTCAAATTTTTTCTTTTATTCCGGCAATAGATAAACCTACTGCGTGCGCGTTCAAAAGCATTATCAACTTCCGGATAAACAGGTTCGGTAGTGCCCAATATTTCTCGCGGGATGCGGTTTATCTGCCTTCGATGTCTTTTTGAATACTCAACATCATCTTCGGGTACTTCAAAATTTTCATATTTTTCTTTATATGATTGAATACAAGCTTGCTTAAATGCTGAATATCCTTCATTTTTTTCACACATAATTATCACCTCATTAGTTTTGACATTCTGTGAATGTCATTTGTCAACTAATTATACCATATAATTTTTAATTGACAAGCACAAAATGTCAATGAGGTGTAATTTATGTTTATAAATAAAGCAAGTGACGGAAAAAATAATGTATGCAGAAAGGCTGTTTTTGACAAACGAAAAGAAATGAATATCTCACAGAGAGAATTAGCAGACCTTTTGCAATTATCTGGCTTGGATATTGATAAAAACGCCATACAAAAACTTGAAGCAGGTGAGCGATTTGTAACCGATATTGAGTTAAAACATTTATCAAAAGTGCTAAACTTGACTTATGAAGAATTGCTCGATGAATAAATATGGATATAAGATTAAAGGATTTAAGAACTGATTCGGCTCCCTCTGATGAGCGAGGCGAAATAAGTATCATGTAGAATAACAACGGCGGAGCCCATATGGACTCCGCCGTTGTGTTTATTTACTTATTTACAAAAACCATAAAGTGCATCTGTGTCAGTAGCCATATTATCAACATACCAGAAATCTTTAATCTGCACTACTGTTACCGTTGCGGTTGCAACAACTGTTCCGTCGTCGGTTGCAACTTCAACATCAACAGTTTTTGCTGCCACAATATCGTCTGCGGTAATTTCGTAAAGTGCAAGAGTTTCAGTATTGAGTGTTGCCTTGTATGCGTCAAGGTCAAGGTCTGCCGAGCTCTTTGCAGTTGTTGTGAATTTATAATCCTCACCGTAAGCATTCTGATAAGCACCGATACTCTTTTCACTGAGCTTTACGCCTGAGTTTTCGTCGATTACTTCTTCAGTACCTGTAAGAGTTTCACCGTAAGATTTAACATTAGCCTCAAGAGCGGTGAACATAATCTCGTCGGTCATATAATCATCACCGAAAACCTCTTTGCGAACCTCAACGAGCTTTTCGAGGTATTTTGTGTAGATTGTGTCATAATCATCCCAACCGTTTGCAATAAGCTCAACATAGTAAGGATACATTGTGTCAATTACCTGACCCTGCAATGTGCCGTCGTCATTCTTGGTCTTTTCGCCCATATAAGACTCGTCATTGTACTCGCCGATTACGGGATTCATATAATACTTACGAATAAAATCACCGTATTTGAAGTTTACGCTGGGAAGTGCATTTTTATATGCGTTATAGCCGTCACCCGACTGAATGATTGTGTCAACATAGGTCTTTGCAACCTCTTCGGGATAGAAGCCTGTATATTTTGCCTTGAAGGTAAGAGTTGTAATAACAATAAGAGCCGCAAGGATTACGCAGAATACTGCAATAGCATAAGCCTTGGTGTTAAAGGTTTTTTCTTTGTTAGCCATTATTCTGTACCTCCCTTAAGCATTTTCAGCATCAGGTGCTGTGTTAGCCTGAGCACGACGCTCTGCAAGAGCCTTTGTAATCATTTCTTTCTTTTCTCCGACCATATCGTAGAAGAGAATCGGAACGCCTTGAAGAACAACGAAAATTGCAGGAATGATTGTGTAAATCATAAGCATTTTATTAAGTGTTCCGTCTGTCTGCTGGGCATAAGCAACATTGGGGTCGGTTGAAACTGCATAGCCTGACCATGTGTAAAGAAGCCATGGGCCAAGACCCTTTGTAAGAGCAGAAGCAACCTTTGCAAACAAGCCGTAGCCTGCATAAGCCAAGCCCTCGGTACGCTTGCCAGTTTTGTATTCAATTTCGTCAACGCAGTCAGCAATCATAATGTTCGGTGTAACATTTGTGTTACCGTGCTGAAGTCCGCAGAAGAAATTGAGGATAAGGAAAGGAATGATAAGTCCGTCATTGAAGCCGATTCCGCGTGAAACAAGGAAAAGGATTGCAAGAGAAGATGCACCGTAAAGGCAGAAAAGAATGAATGTCTGCTTTGTATTGAACTTCTTGAGAACAAAGTTTACAAGAAGTGTACCAACCGCTGTGCCGATACCCATAGGAAGAAGAAGCGCAAGCTTTAAATCCTTTGAGCCAAGAAGATAAATTGCTATGTAAAGAGAAACTGTACCGTAAACTCCACGGCCACAGCCTGTAAGCTTTGTAAGAGCAACCATAAGCAAGTTTTTGTTTGTGAAAACAACCTTAACTGCGTCTTTAAGACTTACTTTTTCTTGTGTAAAGGGAACTCTTTCTTTGTTGTTTGCAAAGAAAATCATTGTAAAGAGGATAAGTCCCAATGCACAAACTGCAGTTGAAATTACAAGGTCAAGACCCTGACCCTCTGCGTTTTTGTATTGCTGCTGTCCCATAACTGCTTTCATAATTGCAGCAACAACAATAATAACAACCATACCGCCTGACTGACCAACTGAACGCATAAAGGATGCTATTGAGATAGCACTTGAACGCTCTGACGGTTCAGGTGAGCAAAGAGAGCCGAAGCAGTTTGCGGGACTTTCAACCGCACAGGAGAATGCAGTATAAAGTGAATAAATAACAAACATCCAGACAATTGCAAGAGTCTGGTTATTTGTGTTGGGTGCTACAAAAACAAGCATTGAAATAAGTGACAACGGAATAACGCCGAAGCCAACCCAAGGCATAACCTTACCAAATTTCGTTCTTGTATTATCAACAAGATAACCGATAACAAGCTCGCAGATTGCACCTACAAAGCCTGCAACAAGGAATACTGTGGAAATAACATTACCCATTGTATCAGTATCAAAGCCCTTACCCTTGAAAGCAAAGTCAGCGAAGAAGGTTGCTGTATAGTCAGGCATCCAACCTGTAAGCAACGCAACGCCGAAAAGACCGATACCAAAGGTAATTATTTCCGATTTTTTCATATACTTTTTGTTCGTATTTTCGGACATAAAAAGTACCCTCCCATTTCATAAAATATTTAATAATTTATTATACTATTAAACAAAACCTGTTTCAAGGAATATTTGTAATTTTTCAATGTAAATGTTGAAAAAATCATATAAAAACGCGTAGGGACAGACATCCTTGTCTGTCCGCAAAAATAGCGGAGTCCATATGGACTCCGCCGTCTTTGTTCTATTTAATCATTTTCTTCTTTTTCATAGCTTCGGTTTCGCTTTTCAATTCGCTTTTCGCGGAATTTCTCAAAGGCAATTTCCATTGCTATGAAAGCGGGGATAATAAGAATTGCAAAGAAAATTCTTAATGGTGAAACCGTTAATTCGTTTGAATATTTAACTGCCTCTTCTGCAAATGCAGAGATTGAAAAGCTAAAGCATAAAACAGCTGAAGCAAGTAAAATATTCAGTTGTCTTATGCCTTTTTTCATAATTATTCCTCTTCTGTCTTAACTGCAATTCCCAACTCGTCAAGCTGAAGTGTGTCAACGGGTGACGGGCACTCTGTCATGGGCTCGCTTGCGTTCTGAAGCTTGGGGAATGCGATAACATCGCGGAGTGACTCTGCGCCAATCATCTGCATTACAAGTCTGTCAAGACCGATACCCATACCGCCGTGAGGTGGAGGACCGAACTTGAACGCATCAGTTAAGAAGCCGAATTTTTCATAAGCCTCTTCGTCAGAAAGACCAAGAAGTGTGAACATTCTCTTCTGAAGAACGGGGTCAGTAATACGGATTGAACCGCTTGAAAGCTCAACGCCGTTGAGAACAAGGTCATAAGCCTTTGCGCGAACCTGCGCCTTGTCTGTTTCAAGATATGGGAGGCACTCATCCATAGGTGAAGTGAAGGGGTGATGCATAGCCACAAAGGTCTGTGCATCCTCGTCCCACTCGAAGAACGGAAATTCTGTAATCCAAAGAAGATTATATTTGTCTGCGGGGATAATATCAAGCTTCTTTGCAACTTCCTGACGGAGTGCGCCGAGAACTGAAAGAACAGAGTTCTTTTTGCCGTCTGCAACGATGAGCACAACATCGCCTGTTTCTGCGCCTGCTTTATTAAGAAGAGCAGTCATTTCGTCTTCTGTGAGGAATTTTGCAAATGAAGAAGCAAGTCCGTCGGGCATAAGACGAGCAAATGCAAGACCCTTTGCGCCGATACCGCGAACAAATTCTGTCAATTTGTCAATTTCTTTTCTTGTAAGAACTGAAACTGCATTTTTAGCAGTTATGCAATATACTGCACCGCCTGCCTGGAGTGCAGATGTGAATACACCAAATCCGCAATCCTTAACTACATCGCCAAGTTCGCAAAGCTCCATACCGTAACGGGTGTCGGGCTTGTCAGAGCCGTAACGCTCCATAGCGTCTTTATAAGTAAGTCTTGGGAGTGGCAACTGAATGTCAACGCCCATAGCCTCTTTGAATACTCTTTGAATATAGCCCTCGCCCATACCCATAACATCATCAACATCAACGAATGACATTTCAAGGTCAATCTGTGTGAATTCGGGCTGACGGTCAGCACGCAAATCTTCGTCGCGGAAGCAACGGGCAATTTGCATATATCTGTCAAAGCCTGCTACCATTGAAAGCTGTTTGTAAAGCTGTGGTGACTGTGGAAGAGCATAAAAACTGCCGTTGTGAATTCTTGAGGGAACAAGGAAATCGCGTGCACCCTCGGGAGTTGAACGAATAAGCATTGGAGTTTCAATCTCAATAAATCCGTTTTCGTCAAAATAGTCACGGGTAATCTTTGTAATCTTGTGACGGAGAAGAATGTTCTTCTGTAAGTCAGGACGGCGAAGGTCAAGATAACGATATTTAAGACGAGTTACCTCTGATGTCTGGCAATTCTCAACGATTTCAAACGGAGGAGTTTCGCTGACACCGAGAACGCGTAAATCCTTAACTTCGATTTCAATATCGCCTGTGGGAATATCCTTGTTCTTTGAAGAACGCTCACGCACAACGCCCTTTGCCATGAGTACAAATTCGCTGCGAGCCGTGAAAGCCTTATTGAAAATTTCGCGGTCTGTATTATCGTCAAAAGCCAACTGAACAACGCCTGTTCTGTCGCGCAAATCAATGAAAATAAGTGCTCCCAGGTCACGCTGACGCTGTACCCAACCACAGACTACAACCTCGTTGCCGATATTTTCAGCATTGAGAGTGCCGCAGTAATGTGTTCGTTTTAAACCGTTCATTGTATCCATTAGTTTGTGCCTCCAAGTAGTTTCATTAAATCTTCTTCAGATACAGGCTCAAAATCATCATCGCCATAAGAATCAAATATTGACATAGCATCCTTTATAATTAAAGATTGGAAATTGTCGCAGAATTCAGAAAGTGTCATTTCTGTTTCATTTCCGCTTTCCATATTCTTGATTTTAATATTGCCTGTTTCGATTTCGTTATCACCAAGAACAAGTGTATAAAGTGCACCGATTTTGTTAGCGTATTTCATCTGTGCCTTTAAGCCCCTGCCCACTGTATCGAACTGAACGCACATACCCTCAGTTCTCAAATCCTTTGCGATTTCTGCCGCCTTAAGATTTGCATTTTCGCCCATGCTTGCAATGTATAAATCGCATTTCTTAGGTTCGGGGAACGATGTTTTCTGTGCTTCCATAAGAAGTAAAAGTCTTTCAAGACCTAAACCAAATCCGCATGCGGGAAGTGCCTGACCGCCCATTTCTGCGATAAGTCCGTCATAACGGCCTCCGCCGCAAACTGTGCCCTGCGCGCCGATTTCTTTTGAAACAAACTCAAAAACAGTTCTTGTGTAATAGTCAAGTCCGCGTACAATCTGTGGATTTACCGTATATTCAATATCCATAGCATCAAGATATTTCTTAACGCTTTCAAAGTGGTTGTGACAATCTTCGCAAAGGAACTCAATAACTGTGGGAGCCTCTGCGGCAATCTTTGAACAAACGGGGCTCTTGCAATCGAGAATTCGCATAGGATTTCTTTCTAATCTGCCAAGACAGGTTTCGCAAAGCTCGCCCTTGTACTGCTCGAAATATTCTTTAAGTGCCTTGTGGTAATTCTTTCTGCATTCGGGACAACCGATTGAATTGATTTCAAGGCTCAAATTGTTTATTCCAAGATAATTGAAAACCTCGTGTGCAAGTGAAATTACCTCTGCGTCTGCCGAAGGTGCGCCTGCACCAAAGCATTCAATACCGAATTGGTGGAACTCACGAAGTCTGCCCGCCTGTGGCTTTTCGTAGCGATAGCAAGAGGTTAAATAATAAATCTTCTGCGGAAGTCCCTCATTGAAAAGACCGTGTTCAAGGAATGCACGAACTGCACCCGCTGTGCCCTCGGGACGAAGTGTAATTGAACGACCGCCCTTGTCCTCAAAAGTATACATTTCCTTCTGAACAACATCGGTAGTTTCACCTACACCGCGCTGAAAAAGCTCGGTATGCTCAAAAACGGGAGTGCGCATTTCGTGAAATCCGAAATTTTCTGCAGTTTCGCGGACCGCCGATTCAACATATTGAATTTTGTAAGACTCTGCAGGCAAAGTATCCTGCGTGCCCTTAATAGCATTAGTAATTAAAGCCATAAAAATCTTCCTTATATATTAGGTGTGCCTCACCTGAAAAAAGTGAGGCATTTATTAAAATATTCTTTTTTTACTTTTTGGGATTGATAATATCTCTCCAGTCAAGGTCGCCTCGTTCAAGTGAATGAATAAGCGCCTCGGCAGTTGCAATATTTGTAGCAACGGGAACATTATGAACATCGCAAAGACGAAGAAGTGTGTTGTCTTTGGGCTCATGAGGTTTTGGATTCAACGGGTCACGGAACATAAGAAGCAAATCTATTTCGTTACAAGCAATTCTTGAACTGATTTGCTGGTCGCCACCCTGTGAACCGCTTAAAAACTTCTGAATTTTAAGGCCTGTTGCCTCTGACACCATTTTGCCCGTAGTACCTGTGGCGCAAAGTGAATGGCGCGAAAGAATACCGCAATAAGCAATACAAAACTGTGTCATAAGTTCTTTCTTTGAGTCGTGTGCCATAAGTGCTATGTTCATACATATCCCCTCTCTCGTATTATTTTAAACATACATAAATACTTACAATTTGAATTATTTCAAATTCCAATCTATCATACCAAAAAAAATACGATTTTTCAATATTTTTTTACAAATAAAGCGGTATTTCTTTACCGAAAATTCTGTCGGCAATATTATCAAAAGCGATTTTAGCCTCTGAATAGGTTGAAATACCATTTTCGCTTACACTTGCATACATTAAATCGCGCTCCTCGGGTACAATGCCCAAAAGGCGTATGTAGGTTCTGTCAATAACATCGTCTATATTTAACAGTTTGCCCCGTTTTACCGCTTTTTTATCAAATCGGTTAATAATAAGGCGAATGTTTTCTTCTTTTACACCCCATTTTACAAGCTCGTCACCTGCAACGCAGGCACTTCTTGCACTCACCGCGTCGGGAGTAGCAACAACAATGCAACTGTCGGCACAGACGGTATAAATTTTTGTAAGCTCGCCCACGCCCGCAGGGGCATCAATGAAAATATAATCGTACTCACTTTTATAGATTTCAATGATTTTTTTGAAATCTTCGGCATTCAGATTTTCGGGGTACTCAATTGGTGCAGGCAAAAGCTGAAGCATTTCGTTATAGAAAAGTCGGGCTTTTGACGGGTCGCATCTTTCGGTTAAAATATCCATCCAATCATAAAGCACCATTTCGTCAACGCCGAGAAGCAAATCCAAGCTTCGAAGTCCTGCATCACCGTCAATAAGCAACACTCTTTTACCTTTTTCGCACAAGGACAAGGCGATATTGGCACAGAATGTGGATTTGCCCACTCCGCCCTTACCGCTTACAACAGTAAAAATTTTCGCCATAGCCTGTCCCTCCGTTTTGGTTTGATTGTCGCCAATAAAATTTTATCATAAAAGCTTATTTTTGAAAAGAGTTTTTATCAGAAGTCATTCTGAACGAAGTGAAGAATCTCATTGATGTGTTGTACATTTTGGTTGAGATTCTTCGCGTTGCTCAGAATGACACTATTACACTTATCTTATTTACTGAATGTTCCTCGCCAATCTGACGGTGCCTCGTCATAAAGCACGCCGTCGAGAATGATATCAAGAAATTCTGCAATATTTTCCGTACCCTTTTTAAGTTTGAGAATTTTCTTTACTCTCTTATTGAAAAGTGCCGAAACCGCTTTGTATTCAGGTGTATCGGGGGTATAGGGCTCGTCACCGTAGAACACATTTGTTACTGCTTCTAAAAGGAAATCCTTAACAAGTCTGTTCTTAATTGAAGCATCCACATCTTTACTGATTGCAAAGATTTTGCCGATTGTGCCAAAGGTTGCTTTCTGCAGGAATTTACCAAAGGGTACAAGCACAGGCTTTGCCTTATACACCATTTCAGGCGTCATACTGAAAGAGGTTGATAATTCTGCGAGCTTGTCAATGTCGTAAGCCATCGAGTCGAATATTGCGTTGAGAAACTGCAAGAAATTTTTTCTTGTGTATTCGTCAACGGTCATTCCCTTTAAATCCCAATCGAAATTATCAATCTGCACGCTGTCAATGTGTACCTCGGTGTCAGTCATCTTCACCTTGCGCATCGCAGAGGGATATCCAACCGCTGAAGATGTATTGATATCATAAATTTCATTACCCTTTGCTGTAGTCATTTTCGCAATGTTCATCATATGGGTATGACCCGTGAAAATGAATTTTACACCGTTGTCGGCTAAAAATTCCGAAGTCTTTTCGTAATCGCCAAGCATATCGCGTTTACTGAAAAGCGGATAAATCGGGCTTGGAGGCAAAACAGGATGATGAGTAACCGCAAAAATGTAATCCCCTGCTTTTTTTGCCTCGTTAATCTGTTCCTTAATCCATTCAAGGCAATCGTCATAGTAGCCACAGAAAAATTCATCGCCGTCGTCATTAAGGCAGAGTAATCTGTAACCCTCTTGAAGCTTCACTGAATATGAATGGCTGGGCTTATGTACTGAAATCGCCTCTGAAAGACCGAAATCGTGATAGATTTCAAGCAATTCGTCACGCTCGGTACGAGTAGCGGTGAGAAGCTCGTCGCCTACACATTTTTCAGCCCTACCCGTGCCGTTGCCGTTTTCCATATAATAATCGTGAGTGCCCGTTGTAACATAAACCTTTTTGCCTGCATCTTTTAACCTTTGCAATTTGGCAATCAAATCAAAATGACTCTCTTTTGCGCCGTTACAGGTGACATCACCCGTGATAAGAACAATATTTGTTTCTGTATCTTCAATGATTTTATTGAAATACTCGTCAATCATTGCGCCTGTTTCTGCAAGGCACTTTTGGTCAGAAAGGCAGATTTTCTCAAATGCCTTACCCTCTGTACCAAGCTCAAGGGCATAATGATGCAAGTCTGTAATCTGATAAAACTTTAAATCTGCCATAATATCACCTTATTCTGCACTGTCTGCACGCTTTTCGATTATATAATCGTGAACTTTATCAGCAAGCTCGCCGTAAACCTTGAATTTCTTTCTGAATACGATAAGAGATGCAAGCAAGAAAATCATAGGTACACCGAAGCATATAATACCGATACCCGATTTTGTACCGTCATTGATGCCGAGCCCTGCGGTAATCTGCTCGTTGTAATTCATAAGACCAAGTCCGCCGAAAAGCACGATTGTTTGAATGGTGTAAGCCATTTTCTGCAAAAAGCCCTTCATTGAGAAAGTAATACTCTCGTTTCTTGTGCCGTTTTTATATTCGCCGTAGTCAACAATATCCGCAAGGAAGATTGTCTGTGAAACGAACATTGAAGAAACACCCACGGATGCAAGAATATAGCAGACATCCATAATTATTACATTAAGCTTTAAAATGGGGCCTGTTATAAGCATTAAAGCATAGCCCGCAATAGCCATTGAAAGAGAAATCGTGTATGTTTTTCTCTTTGTAAACCATTTTGAAAGCACGGGTACAACCAAAAGACCAAGCACCGACCCCACCGTACCAATCAATTGGAAGGTGGACTGTAATTTTGAATTGCCTAAAGAGTCAGTGAAATAATAAACCGCAGTTGAGCTGGTCAAATACCAACCGGCGTTTGAAAGCATTGCAAATACAATGAAGACAACAAGCTGGTCGTTGCTCTTGATAACATCAAAAATCTGTTTAAGACTGAATTTCTTTTTCTCACCGTAAACCACATTGTTTTCTTTTGTTACAAGAACACAAATAAGTGCGAAGAAAACAAGCGCAATACCGCAGATACCTGCCCAACGGGAAAATCCCGAAGCACTGTAACCCTTTTCGTCGGTTATACCGCTTGAAAGCAATGGGCAAAGCCAAGGTGTGAGAATTGAAATAATTCCCTGACCGATACCCGAGAATGTGCGGGCAACCGTTGCCACAAGATTTCTCTCTTTTTCTTCACTTGTGAATGAGGGCACCATTGACCAATAGGGAATATCCGCCATTGTGTTAGTCATACCCCAAAGCACATACATAATGCCTATGTAAATGTAAAGGGGCAATCCGCTCATACCGAATGAGGTGAACAAAAGGAAAAGCACCACTGCATTGCACATAGCACCAATTAAAATCCACGGTCTGTATTTGCCGTGTTTTGTGCGGGTGTTGTCAACGATTGTACCCATCATCGGGTCGTTTATGCCGTCCCAGATTCTTGCAAGCGGTGTTATGAGAAGCAAAAAGCCCTCTTGAAGCCCCAACACGCTTGAAAGATAGTAGGAAAGATATGAATAGAACATACCGTAGCTTAAATCAAGCCCGATTGCACCCACACCGTAGCCGAGAGCAGTTTTTAAAATTGAATTCTTTTTAGTTGCCATTATTCATTCGCACCTCGTCAATCACAATTTTCATTTCATCTTCAATTTCGGGGAATTCGCGGGAGTAATTACCCTGCTTTTCTTCATATTTTGAAAGTGCAAGGCTTAAAACGCCCACCGCGGCGGTAACAAAGGGTGCCACCTTTGCAATTTTCATCGCGGTTTTTACCATTTTTTTAGTATCCATTTAATTGCCCTGCCTTTCGTCGTATTCTTTTAAATATTTTTGTGCGAAAAATGCGTCGGATTCATAGGGCTCTGAATTCAAACCTCTTTTTTGGTGAGTTTCGGCACCCTTACCTGCAAGAATAATTACGCTTTCGCCATTCACATCTTCAATGGCAGCTTTTATTGCTTCACCACGGTCGAGAATTATTTTATATTTATCCTTACCGCCAACGCCCTCAACATATCCAGCAATCACCTTGCAGATATCCTCAAGCTTTTCTTCGGCAGGGTCATCCTCCGTGATATAAATGAAATCTGCAAGCTTTCCGCTGACCTCGCCCATATCTTTTCGGCGGATTATCGCCTTATTGCCGGGGCAACCGAAAGCAATCGAAACATGACGGTTAGGGTATTCACGGCGAACAGATTCAAAAATGTTTTCAAAGCTCAATTTATTGTGGGCATAGTCCACGATTACGGCGATTTTCTTGTCCTTGCTTTCGTAGACTTCCATTCTGCCTGCGGTACGGGCTCTGTAAAGTCCCGTGCGGATTGTTTCAACACTTATTCCAAGCTTTTCGCAAACTGCAATTGCACAAAGTGCGTTGCTCACATTGAAAAGTCCGGGAATTGAAAGTGTGAAATCTGCCTCAAAGGTCTTTGCCTTTACTGTGAAAACCGTATTCGAGCCGTCTTTTCTTATATTGTAGCCGTAAACATCGGCATTTTCGTTCTGTGTACTGAATGTAATTACTTCGGGGGCGTTTTTTGACGCCTTGATTACATCTTCGCTCTTGTCGGAATCAAGATTTATAACCGCGGTTCTGCATTGAGAAAACAGCTTCATTTTCGAGTTGAAATAGTCCTCAAAGTCGGGGTGCTCAACGGCGCTGATGTGGTCAATGCCGATGTTAAGATAGCAACCGAATTGAAATTCAACCCCTGCGGTTCTGCCGTATTTCAAGGCTTGCGAAGAAACTTCCATAGTGAAAAGTGAAAGTCCGCTTTTTACCGCATTGTCAAAATGCTTGTGCAATTCAAAAGGCTCGGGAGTGGTGAGTGTGCTTTCTTCATTTACCACACCGTCATAGATTTCAAGTGTAGACATAAGCCCGCTCTTTTTACCTGTATTCTTTAAATGCTCATCAAAAATATATTTAAGAAAATATGCGGTAGTGCTTTTCCCCTTTGTCCCTGTAATACCCACGAGATTTAAATTCTGCCACGCATTGCCGTAAAAATAATTTGCCATAAGATACATCGCCTTGCGGATATCAGAAACAACTACGAACGGCGCATTGACGTCATATTTTTGTGTTGAAACATAGGCAACGGAGCCTTTATTTAAAGCGTCACACAAAAATTGCTCTTTAAAATGAGCGCCCTTGCACAAAAACAAGGTGTTGGGTTTTATATCGCGGGAATTATATGAAATATAGCCGATTTCTGCATTTTCATCGCAGTCAGCCTCAACGAATATTCCGTTATCTTTAAAAAGCTTTATGAAATCCTTTA
>CAZTLU010000020.1:0-25295 GCA_964614605.1 uncultured Eubacteriales bacterium | reverse complement strand
AAATAGATGAAAAAACTGTGCTTTTTGAGTCACAACATGGCACAGGTATGCAGGGCAACATATTCTATATGCTTCGTGCAATGGCAAATGCCCCTGAATATGCTGATTACAACCTTTACCTTTCATGCCGTAAAGCAAATAAGGATGATTTTCGCGATTTGCTTGACCGTAACGGAATGCAACGCGTAAAGCTGGTTGTTCTTTCAACCCGTCTTTATATGAAGCTTATAGCTTCTGCAAAATATTTAATTAATGATAATACTTTCCTGCCGTTTTATATCAAGAAAGAGGGTCAGGTTTATCTTAATACATGGCACGGTACACCATTGAAAACTCTTGGTAAACAGATACATAATGCTATGTATGGTATCGGTAATACTCAAAAGAATTTTATCTCTGCCGATTATCTTCTTTATCCAAATGAATATACAATGAAGCATATGATTGAAGACTATATGCTCGAAAACATTTCTAATGCAAAAGTTTTACTTGGAGGATATCCGCGAAACGAAGCTTTTTTTGACAGAGAAAGTGAAATAAAGATTCGTGAAGAATTAGAGATAACAGATAAAAAAATCTACGCATTTATGCCCACATGGCGCGGTGCAGTTGGCGCTATTGACCCTAAAGCTACTACTTATGTTCAGTATTATCTTTATGAAATGGATAAGCGCCTTGCCGATGACGAGGTTATGTATGTAAATCTTCATCCAATTGCCAAGAAGAATGTTAATTTCAGAGGCTTTGAGCACATCAAACAGTTCCCCAAGCAGTATGAAACTTACGAGTTTTTAAATGTAGCAGATTGTCTTATTACAGATTACTCCAGCGTATTCTATGATTTTGCTGTAAGTCGCAAAAAGTGTGTTCTTTTTACTTATGATGAGGAGGAGTATTTTGCAGACCGCGGACTTTACAGACCTCTTGCATCACTTCCATTCCCAAGTGTTAAAACAGTTGATACACTTTTTGAGGAACTTCGTTCACCTAAAAATTATGATGATAGTGAATTCTTAAAGGAATATTGTAATTATGATAGTGCACAGGCTGCCAAGATTTTGTGTGACAGGGTTATACTTGGTGAAACATCTGAATTTATTAAGGAATGTGAAATGCCTAATAACGGCAAAGAAAATGTAATGCTTTTTGCCGGAAGTCTTGCGCAGAATGGCATTACTACCTCGGTGCTTAACCTTTTGAATAATCTTGACCGAACAGAACGTAATTACTATGTTACTTTCCGTGCAAACTCTGTAAGACCTAATCAGGCTACTTTGCTTTCTCTGCCAGAAGGTGTCAATTATATTGCTACAACTGGTAAAATGAACCTTAGCTTTTTCAAAAAGGTTGCGTGGGTATTGTGCAAATCTCAAAAGTTCCCGCTTAAGCCGATGATGAATATGATTAAAGAGGATTTGCAGCTTGAACTTCGCCGACATTATGGTGATGCAAGATTTGACACCATGGTGCAGTTCAGCGGTTACGAATACGGAAAAATTCTTCTTTATTCAGTTTTTGAAAATAACAGTGTTATCTATGTGCATAATGATATGGTTCAGGAAGCTACCGTAAGAAAAAATCAGCGTAAAGATGTTTTGAAATATGCATACGAAGCTTATGACCACGTAGCATTAGTAACAGAAGACCTTATTGAACCAACCACTGTAATTGCGGGTAAATCGCGTGATTTTGATCTGGCACATAATCTTATTGACTATGACACCATTATTGAACGCGGAGCAAAAGAAGTTGCTTTTGACCCTTATACTCAAAGCAATGTACCTTTAGAAGATATTATTGATATTCTCGATTCTCCCGCAAAGAAAATAGTCAATGTTGCTCGTTTTTCTCCTGAAAAAGGTCAGAGAAGACTTATTGACGCGTTCCAGCGTGTGTTAGAAGATGAGCCCGATTCATATTTGTTTATAATAGGCGGAAATCAGTTTAGAGGAATGTACAACAAGCTTTGTGAATATGTTTCAACATTGCCTTGTGCTGACCGTATTGTGATGATTCTTTCAATGTCAAATCCATTACCAATTGTCAAGGCTTGTGACGGGTTTATTCTTTCTTCACTTTATGAGGGCTTTGGTCTTGTGCTTGTTGAGGCTGATATTCTCGGACTTCCCGTTACATCAACCGATATTGTGGGTCCCCGCACCTTTATGCAGAAGCAGGGCGGTGTGCTTGTTGAAGATTCAGAGGCAGGCGTTGAAGACGGTATTCGCCGTCTGATTTCCGGTGAGATTCCAAAACTTACTGTGGATTATGCAGAATACAACCGCAACGCAGTCAACGAATTTAAAGCACTTCTTGAACCGAAAAACTAAAATTAAATTAATAATGGTAGGGCGGGGGTTAAACTCCCGCCATTACTGTTTAAATAAAAGGGGATTATATTATGGCAGAACAAAAAATAACAACAAAGCAAACAATAGTTCAGATATTAAAATTCGTTGCATTCTCAATGGGTGCAGGAATTATTCAGATTGTTTCTTACACAATTATTCATGAGCTTACAGATTGTGCACATTGGAAGGCATATTTGCCCTCACTCATTTTATCAGTTCTCTATAATTTTACTGTAAACAGAAAATTCACCTTTAAATCCGCAACAAATGTGCCGATAGCAATGCTTAAGGTTGCACTTTTCTATTGTGTGTTCACTCCCGTTTCGTTGTATCTTGGTCACTTGGCAGAAGTCGCAGGCGTGAATAACTACATAATTGAAGCCGTAACAATGGCTTGTAATCTTGTTACCGAATATCTTTACTGCCGATTTGTAGTTTATCGTGGCTCAATGAATACAAATAAACTCGCAGAAAAAGAGAAGGAAAAAGCAGAAACTAAATAGAAAACAGTAGGGCGGGGGCTTGCTCCCACCGTAAAAAAGGAATGCAAGATTATGTCAAATCAAAAACTTTCTACAAAAGACACTGTTATTCAGGTCGTCAAATTCGTGTTCTTTTCAATGGGCTCAGGCGTGATTCAGACAGCAATTTTTACATTGCTTAATGAGGTCGCAAAGCTTGATTATTGGTCAAGTTATCTGCCGGCAATCATCCTTTCTGTGCTTTACGGATTTACCGTCAACCGCCGTTATACATTTAAATCTGCAAACAATGTGCCCGTAGCAATGGCAAAGCTTGCGTTTTATTATGTAATTTTCATTCCTACCGCAACATATCTCGGCGACCTTGCAGAAGGTGCAGGCGTGAATGAGTATATCGTGCTTGTGGTAACAATGCTTTCAAACCTTACAACAGCATTCCTTGTAAACCGCTTCTGGATTTACCGCAACTCGATGAATACCAACAAACTCGCAGAAAAAGAGAAAGAAAAAGCAGAAACTAAATAGAAAACAGTAGGGCGGGGGCTTTGCTCCCGCCGTTATTAGTTGTCTAACATTAAATTTTTTTAGTGTCATTCTGAGCGTAGCGAAGAATCTCTGCCAATGTGGGCAATTTGCCAACGAGATTCTTCACTGCGTTCAGAATGACTTTCTAATTAGGTATAAATTATAAAATTGCGTCGCAGACCCGACATTTTGCGTTTAATTAACTCTTGAATTCCTACTAATTTTGTATTATATTATATGAGGTACAAATTATAATACTTTAAAAGGTTATGATAATATGAAAATCTCAACAAAAGGCAGATACGCACTTCGTCTTATGACCGATTTGGCAATTCACAGAGAAGACGGATATATCTCAATAAAAACTGTCTCTCAAAGACAAAATATAAGTGAAAAATACCTTGAACAGATTATTAAACTTTTAGCAAAGGAAAATCTTGTTGAAAGCACCCGCGGTGCGCAGGGTGGATATAAATTGACACGCGAACCAATTGAATACACAGTTGGTGAAATTTTAAGAGTAACCGAGGGCAGTCTTGCGCCAGTTGCGTGCCTTGAAACTGACGATAACCCTTGCGAAAACTGTATGGACTGCGTAACTCTCGAAATCTGGCAATGCGTTCTTGATGCAGTAAATAAGGTTGTTGACTCAATCACTTTGCAATATCTCGTAGATAAACAGAAAGAAAAGGGCAATTGCGGATGCTGTTAAAATACGATTTGCGTGAAACCGCGCGCTATATGGGCTATAAGCACGGCGCAATGCCAAGCCCCGAAATCTGCGAATTGATTGACGAGGCTTACACCGAGCTTTGCAAGGTCGTTCAGCCCAGATACATCTATAAAGAATACGAATTCACAAGAACCGATAATTCAATAATAATTGACGGTATTGAATTCAAAAGCCGGAAGCTTTTAAATCACTTAAGAAACTCTTCAACAATAATTTTATTCGGCGCAACCTTGGGGCAGGGTGCAGATACTCTTATCCGTAAATACTCTGTTACAGATATTGCTATGACGGCAGTAGCCCAAGCGGTTGCAGGCTCAATGGTAGAAAATCTTTGCGACATTGCTTGTGAAGAGCTTGAAAATACCATAAAAGGCGAGCACAGACCTCGATTCGGCCCCGGATATAGCGATTTGCACATATCCACACAGGCAGATTTTTTCAAGCTTCTGCCAATGAATAAGCAGTTGGGAATTTCACTTTCTGACGGATTTATGATGACCCCAACCAAAACCGTAACCGCCTTTATAGGCATAATAAAGGAATGAAAACAATGACCTTTACAGAAAAATTCGGCAAAGAAATACTGTTTTTTGACGGTGCAATGGGCACAATGCTCCAGAAAAACGGCTTGAAAACAGGTGAATTGCCCGAAAATATGAATATCACTCACCCCGAAGTCCTTTTGAAAATTCATAAGGAATATTTAGATGCAGGGTGCAATATTGTCACAACCAATACTTTCGGTGCAAATTCACTTAAATTCGATAATGTACCCGAAATAATTACCGCGGGCGTTACACTCGCGAAAAAATCAATAGAAAATATTGACCGCGATTGCTATGTGGCTCTCGATGTGGGTCCCCTCGGTAAGCTTTTAAAGCCTTGCGGAGATTTAGAATTTGAAACCGCTTATAATCTTTTCAAAGAGCAGGTCATTGCAGGCGAAAAGGCAGGCGCAGATTTAATCCTCATTGAAACAATGGGTGATTTATACGAAATCAAGGCAGCAGTTTTGGCGGCTAAAGAAAATTCATCTCTCCCCGTGCTTGTGTCAATGATTTTCGATGAAAAGGGCATACTTTTAACGGGCGCAGATATTAAAACTGCGGTTATAACTCTTGAGGGCTTGGGCATTGACGGAATCGGTATGAATTGCGGTTTAGGTCCCGACAGGATGCTTGAACTCCTCAAAGAAATGAAAGAGTATTCAAGCACACCAATCTTCATTCAGCCCAATGCAGGACTTCCCGTCAGCGTAAACGGTGTTACAACCTACAATGTAACCCCCGAAGAATTCGCACAAAAACAGCTCGAAATCGTAAAAAACGGTGCTTGTGTGCTGGGGGGATGCTGTGGCACAACTCCCGACCACATAAAAGCAATGATTGAGTGTTGCAAAGGCGAAAAAATCAAAGAAATAAGTAAAAAGCAGATTATTGCTGTCACTTCATATTCAAAAACCGTATTTTTTGAGGAAAAGCCCGTAATAATAGGTGAAAGAATTAACCCTACAGGCAAGAAAATGCTTAAAGAAGCACTTCGCAATAAGGATATGGATTATATCTACCGCGAGGGCGTGGCACAAGCAGATGCAGGCGCGCATATTCTCGATGTAAATGTGGGACTTCCCGAAATCGACGAGCCCGAAATGATGGTAAATTCCGTAACAGGACTTCAAAGCATTCTTGATACGCCCTTGCAGATTGATACCTCTGACCCCGTAGCAATGGAAAAATCACTCCGCCTTTATAACGGAAAGGCTATGGTAAACTCCGTCAACGGCAAAGAAGAATCAATGAATTCAGTATTTCCTCTCGTAAAAAAATACGGCGGAGTTGTGGTATGCTTAACACTTGACGAAAACGGAATTCCCGAAAGTGCCGATGGCAGAATTGAAATTGCTGAAAGAATTATCAGCAGGGCAGAGGAGCTTGGAGTTTCAAAATCCGATTTGGTTTTTGACCCGCTCTGTATGACCGTCAGCACAAATAAAGATAACGCAAAAATTACCCTTGAATGTATTGAAAGGCTCACAAATGATTTGGGTGTGAAAACGGTTCTCGGTGTTTCAAATGTGTCATTCGGACTTCCCAACCGTGAATTACTCAACTCAACATTTTTTACTTTAGCAATGCAAAAGGGCTTGAGCGCGGGGATTATCAACCCTAAAAGTGACGCTATGATGAATGCTTATTATTCATATTGTGCACTTGCAGGCTTGGACAATAATTTTGAAAACTACATTTCAAATAATACCGAAAGTTCAAAAGAAACAAAATCCGAAACAACGGTTGATTTGAAAACTGCCATAATCAAAGGACTTAAAGCACAGGCAAAGGAACAAACTGAAAAAGAATTACTCGCAAAAACGCCCCTTGAAATTATTGACAATATTTTAATTCCTGCACTTGACGAGGTTGGCAAGGATTTTGAAAATAATGTAGTTTTCTTGCCGGGCCTTTTGATGAGTGCCGAAACCGCCGGAATTAGCTTTGATGTAATTAAAAAGTATATGGCGAAAAACGGTTCAACAAGTGCAAAAAAGGGCAAAATAATAATTGCAACCGTTAAGGGTGATATCCACGATATCGGCAAAAACATTGTGAAAGTTCTGCTTGAAAATTACGGTTATGATGTAATTGATTTAGGTAAAGATGTGACACCACAACGGATTGTTGACACCGTGAAGAAAGAAAACGCAAAGCTTGTGGGACTTTCAGCACTTATGACTACCACGGTTCCAGCAATGGAAGAAACAATCCGTATTTTGCGTGAAGAAACTGACGGCGTTTCAGTTATGGTCGGCGGTGCAGTTCTCACAGAAGAATATGCCCAAATGATTGGTGCAGACTATTACGGTAAGGACGCAATGTCATCTGTAAGATTTGCCGAAAAATTCTTTAAAAAATAGTGCAATTTTCACTATATAATAATTGACAAATTCATACTACGGTAGTATGATATATACGAATTCACAGTAATTCACTATGAATTAGGGCGAAAAGCCCCATCACATACAGAAAAGAGATGTATATATGAAGGTTTACGCAGATAATGCCGCAACCACAAAAATATCAAAAACGGCACTTAATGCTATGATGCCCTGCTTTGAAGAGATTTACGGTAACCCCTCAAGCTTGCATTCAGTCGGACAAGATGCCTTTCACGCAGTACGCGACGCGCGCAACACAATTGCTGAGTGCTTGAATGCTGACCCCAATGATGTTTATTTTTCATCGGGCGGTAGTGAGAGCGATAACTGGGCAATCAAGGGTGCCGCTCATTTAATGGCTAAAAAGGGCAAGAAGCATATCATCAGCTCAAAATTTGAGCACCACGCAGTATTGCACACTCTCAATGTACTCGAAAAAGAGGGCTTTGAGATTACTCTTCTTGATGTTTACGAAAACGGTATCGTTAAGGTAGAGGATGTTAAAAATGCAATCCGCCCTGACACAGCTCTTGTAACAATTATGTACGCTAACAACGAAATCGGCACAATTCAGCCAATTCGTGAAATCGGCGCAGTTTGCCGTGAAGCAGGCGTGTTATTCCATACAGACGCAGTTCAGGCGGTAGGTCATATCCCTGTTGATGTTAAAGCAGACAACATTGATATGCTCTCACTTTCAGGTCATAAATTCCACGGACCTAAAGGTGTTGGTGCACTTTACTGTAAAAAGGGTATAAGACTTCCAAATCTTATTGAGGGCGGCGCACAAGAGAAAAATCGCCGTGCAGGTACAGAAAATGTTCCCGCAATCGTAGGTATGGCGGCGGCTCTTAAAGAGGCTTGCGATAATATGGAAGAGAATACTAAAAAGCTTGTTGCAATGCGTGAGCAGTTAATTGAGGGTATTCTCAAAATTGATTTAAGCCGAATCAACGGTGACCGCGAGCACAGACTCCCCGGTAATGTAAGCGCTTGCTTTGAGGGTGTAGAGGGCGAATCACTCCTCCTTTACCTTGATTTAATGGGTATCAGCGCTTCTTCGGGTTCTGCTTGTACTTCGGGCTCACTTGACCCCAGCCATGTGCTTTTGTCAATCGGACTTATTCACGAGGTAGCACACGGCTCACTCCGTTTAAGCCTTTGCGAAGAGAATACTCCCGAGCAAATGGATTATATTTTAGAAAAATTACCCCCAATTATTGACAGACTTCGTGATATGTCACCACTTTGGGAAAAAATACAGAAAGAGAGAGGACTTAACTAATGGAATATTCAGAGAAAGTAATGGAACATTTCGTAAACCCTCATAATGTGGGTAAATTAGATGATGCAGACGGTGTCGGCGAGGTTGGCAACGCAAAATGCGGCGACATTATGAAAATGTATCTTAAAATTAACGACGGTATTATTACCGATGTTAAATTCAATACTTACGGTTGTGCATCTGCAATCGCAACAAGCTCAATTGCAACTGATATGATTAAGGGTCAGCCCATCAGCGAAGCTCTCAAGCTTACAAATAAGGCAGTTGTTGAAGCTCTTGACGGACTTCCCGCAGTTAAAATTCACTGTTCAGTTCTTGCAGAGCAGGCAATCAAAGCCGCAGTTAAGGATTACTACGACAAAAACGGCATCGAATATAATCCGGAAGACTTTAAGTTCGAAGAACATCATCATTAATCCAATTTTGCCTCCCTTGTCAAAGGGAGGGGGACCGTCGAAGACGGTGGAGGGATTCTCAATGACAGTAAGAGAAATGCAAGACAAAATCTTGCAACTTAAAAAAGAAAAAGACATCTGCATTCTTGCTCATAGCTATGTGGCTCGTGAAATCCAAGAAATTGCCGATTTCACAGGCGATAGCTTTCAGTTGAGCGTGCTCGCAGAAAAAGCACCGCAGAAAACCGTTATTATGTGCGGAGTTCGTTTTATGGCAGAAACCGTAAAAATTCTCTCGCCCGAAAAAACAGTTTACATTGCAAGCCCCATCGCAGGCTGTCCAATGGCAGAGCAGATGGATAAAGAGCTTATTTCAAAGGTTAAAGAGCAGTATCCCGATTATACCGTTGTGGCTTATATCAATACCACATCAGACCTCAAAACAGTTTGTGATGTTTGTGTAACCTCATCGTCAGCGGTTAAAATCGTAAAGAGAATAGAGAATGACAAAATTCTCTTTATTCCCGACTGTAACCTTGGCGCATTCGTTGCCGAGCAGGTACCTGAAAAGGAATTCAAACTTTTACAGGGCGGTTGTCCCATTCACGCAAGAATGAGCAAAAAGGATGTAGAGAATGCAAAAGAATTACATCCCGACGCACTTTTCCTTGTTCATCCCGAGTGCAGACCCGAGGTGGTTGAATCAGCAGATTATATCGGCTCAACATCGGGTATTATGGATTTTGCCCGTAAGAGCGATGCAAAGGAATTCATAATCGGCACAGAAATCAGTATTGCAGAGTCACTTCAATATGAGTGCCCCGATAAAAAATTCTATCCTCTTTCAAAAGAGCTTATTTGCCCCAATATGAAGGCTACAACTCTTGTTGACCTTTACAACACCGTAATCGGTGAGGGCGGCGAAGAAATCATTATGGACGAGCAGACAATCAAGGATGCTAAAAAATGTATTGATAAAATGCTCGAGCTTGGGTGACAATATGGCAAAAGCAATTATTGCAATGAGCGGCGGCGTGGACAGTTCTGTCGCCGCTTTGCTTATGAAAAAAGAAGGCTATGAATGTGTCGGTGCTACAATGCAGTTGTATTCCGAAGGGGATTGCAGTGATGCAAAAGCAGTTGCCGATAAACTTTCTATGCCTTTTTATATTTTTCCGCTCAAAGAAGAATTCAAAGAACAAGTTATAAGTAAGTTTATTGAGTGCTACGAGCAGGGCAAAACGCCCAATCCTTGTATTGAATGTAATCGCACTTTAAAATTCGGTGCAATGATGGATAAAATGCGCGAACTTAACTGTGACTATGTAGTAACGGGTCATTATGCACGAATTGCCTTTGAAGACGGCGAATATAAGCTGAAAAAAGCAGTTGACGAGAGCAAGGACCAAAGTTATTTTCTTCATATGCTGACCCAAGAACAACTTGCACACATCAAATTCCCGTTAGGTGAATACACAAAGCCCGAAATCCGCGAAATCGCAGAAGAAAACGGTTTTATAAATGCACGCAAAAAAGACAGTCAGGATATTTGCTTTGTTCCCGATGGCGACTATGTGAGCTTCATAAAAGGCTATAACGGCAAGGAATATCCAAAAGGACTTTTTATTCATAAAGAGGGCAAAATTTTCGGCGAGCATAAAGGAATTGTGAATTACACCATCGGTCAGCGCAAAGGACTTGGCGTGGCTTATACAAAGCCCTTATATGTGCTCGATATTCAGTCTGACACGCAGAATGTTATTCTTGGTGATAATGAAGATTTGTTCACAGATACTGTTCTTGCCAAAAATGTGAACATAATCAGCGGAAAAACGCTTACAGAGCCAATCCGCGTGAATGCCCGTATTCGTTACAGACACAAAGAACAGCCTGCAACCGCGTGGCAAGACGGAAACGGAAACCTTCATGTAAAATTCGACGAGCCCCAACGCGCCGTCACCAAAGGTCAATATGTAGTCTTATTTGACGGCGACGAAGTATTGGGCGGCGGAGAGATAATATAAGTGCAAAATGCAAAACGCAAAGTGCAAAATTATTTTATGTCATTTTGAGCGAAGCGAAGAATCTCAAAAGAGACCCTTCACTTTGTTCAGGGTGACACTGTATTATTTTAATGCTTATTTTAGGGCGGGGCTCTCGGCTCTCCTGAAAGGGGAGCTGTCAACGAAGTTGACTGAGGGGTCCCCGCCGTTTTGTTTTATATTGCAAACATGTATATATTCTGCTACAATAAATTAAAATATATTTAAAAGGATATTTCACCATGACAACCCATTCACTTAACGGACAATGGAATATGATTCGTGTGGCAATAGGGGACAAATACAATGTTAATGTTCCATCTGATAACTACACCCAATTGCTCGAATTGGGTGTTATTCCCGACCCATATTATAAAGATAACGAAAAAGATATTGCGTGGATTGGCAGAGAAGATTGGACTTATGAAAGAATATTTTCATTAACCGAAAATGACTTTAATAACAGAAAAATTTTGCTTGTCTGCAAAGCTCTTGACACCCTTTGCGAAATATACATAAATAATCAACTCATAGGAAAGGGCGAAAACGCCCATCTCAAATATGAATTTGATATTAAAGGTGTGGCAAAAGTAGGGGAGAATACTCTCAAAATCACATTTTTTGCACCTGCAACATATGCCGAAAAATTGCAGGCAGAAAAGCCTTTGCCCAAGAATTTCAACGGCACCGACGGCATTGCATATCTCCGTAAGCCTCATTGTCATTTCGGTTGGGATTGGGGCCCGCATATTCCGCTTTCGGGCATTACTGACGATATTTCTGTAATCTGCTTTGACAACAGATTGGAAGATATTGAAATTAAGCAAATCCACGAAAACGGCAAAGTAACTCTTAAAATCAATCCAATCGTTGACGGCGAGGGCGAAGTAAAAGCAAAAATTATCTGTCCCGATGGTGCAGAATTCAACATTGAAAATAACGAAATCATAATAGAAAACCCTGAATTGTGGTGGACAAAAGAATTATCGGGAAAAGAAAAGCAACCACTTTATACAGTAGTTGCAACTTTAGGTGACACCGTAATCACAAAGAAAATCGGTCTTCGTACAATCCGCCTTGACCGCAGTGCAGACGAATTCGGCAGTAATTTCTGTTTCTGCCTTAACGATACTCCGATTTTCGCCAAGGGTGCAAACTGGATTATCCCCGATTCTTTAATGGGCAGAACAACAAACGCCACTTACGATTATTACATAAATTCAGCCCTCGAGGCAAACTTCAATATGCTTCGTATCTGGGGCGGTGCTTATTATGCTCCCGACTATTTTTATGAGCAGTGCGACGAAAAAGGTCTTCTTATCTGGCAGGACTTTATGTTTGCTTGCCTTATGTATCCGTTCTATGAAGAGGATTTCACAAATAATGTTTTAAAAGAAATCGAGTATAATGTGAACCGTATAAAATCCCACCCCTCACTTGCTTTATGGGGCGGTAATAACGAGATTGAAACAATGTTCTCATATATGCCCGAGAATATGAAAATTGTTCAGTGGTATAAGAAGTTCTTCTACGAAATCCTTGCAGATTTCGTTTCAAAGCTTGACCCCGACACACCGTATATCCCAACCTCACCAATCGGTGAAAGCTTCCGTAAGGGCGTAACAGGGGATAGCCACGGCGATACGCATATGTGGAATGTGTGGCACGGACAGAAGCCACTTAATTATTACCGCACCCGTCCCACACGCTTTTGCAGTGAATTCGGGCTTGAATCTCTGCCGTCAATGGACGCAATCCGTCAGTTTGCAGAAAAAGAAGATTACAGTATCACAAGTGATATCTTTAATTCTCACCAGAAGTGCAGAAATGGTAACCGCAAAATGCTTTACTATCTTTTAGAGAGGTTTTATAAGCCTGAAAATCTTGAGGATTATGTGTATCTCACTCAGCTTGTACAAAAAGAGTGTATTCAGGATGCAACTGAGCATTGGCGTCGTAATCGTATGCGTTGTAATGGCTCACTTTTCTGGCAGTTTAACGATTGTTGGCAAGCGCCATCTTGGTCAAGTATTGACTTTACAGGAAAATGGAAAGCACTTCAATATGCTTCCCGTCATTTCTTCGAGCCTGTTTGTGTAAATATTGAAGATAAAGAAAAAGATTATGTAATATGGGCAATCAACGATTTAAGAAAAGGTGTACCGTTGACTTATGACTTTTTAATTTCTGATTTTAACGGTAATGTTGAATATAAAGATTCAGGTGAAATTTTCTTAAAGTCGATGAAAGCTGAAATTATTGGCACTGGATTACTTAAAAACTTTGATAAGAAAAATACATTCTTATCAGTGAAACTTTATAAAAATGAAAAGCTGATTTCAGAACGCACAAAAGTCTTTGCAAAAGACCGTGACTTAAACCTTAAACCTAACACAATCCAAAAGACAGTTACTTATGAAAACGATGAGCTTAAAATCAAATTACTTTCACCTGTATTCTGCCGTAGTGTTATGGTTGATATCCCGAATTTCAGTGAGCCATTTTCAGATAATTTCTTTGATTTACTTCCAAACGAAGAAAAAATCATAACAGTAAAAGCAGACAAGTTATACGATGTAACTGTAAAATCCCTTGCAGATATTTCTGTTAAGAAATCAAAGTTTAAAGCAAATCTTTACAGACTTAAATTCGCCCTTGAACCCGAAAATATCGCAAATTGGTTCTGGTATTCGGTGAACTGATTATTGACGCGTGGTCTAAAAAATATTATAATATTCCTTGAAAGGATTTGATATTATGAAAAAGTTTATTTCACTTGTTATGGTGGCTGTACTTCTTTTTTCTTTTGCCGCTTGCAATAATGATTCAAAGGATGACACTACAACAACTGAGCCTTCAACACTTGAACTTAATGTTGAAGAACTTAAATACAATTGGACCGATGGTGTTCTGAATTTTGAAAATGGTAAACAGGTAACCGTACCCAACACAGTAAATCAGTTCCTTGAAACTTCAGAGCTTGTTTTTGGAAATGCTGATTTAATGGCAAACGTGATTTTAAAGCCCGGTGAAAGCAAGACAGTTTACTTTTCAGGTACCGATATGTATGTTAATATTAAATGTAAAAATCTTACCGATGAAGATGCAAATCTTATTGATACAACTATCATTGAATATAGCTTCAATAATACACAAAAAGGTAACAAAAACATTAAATTCGCAAACACCTTGACAGTGGGAGTGGGCAGAGCAGATGTTGAAGAAGCTCTCGGTATTCCCGATGGTGCAACTGCAGAAGATAGATTGTATGTTTATAGTGGCAGAAATAAAAATAGAGATAAGGTTGAGTTAAGAATAGCTTTTAACTCCGATAATATCGTCAATTCAGTTGCCTTTAAAATTGATAATTAACAAGGATGAATCAAAGGGAGCGGGTGTAGATGGTAGGTAGTGCGATTAAGAAATATGCCAAAGAAAAGAATTGGCAGATTAAAAACGGCGTGGTATTCGGTATTTATCGCGGTTATATGATGTCAATGCAAGAGGGTGGCGGCTGGAAAAGTCTTTCAATTGCCGCAAGGCTTGAAAATGAAGAGGCGCTCAAATCTGCTTATGAGCTTTTGAATGACCCAAATATAATGAAAGATTACAGAATCAGCGGCAGTACAGTTTCGCCTTCTGCCGTAAATGTGACTTTTGTTGATAACCCCGGCACAATGAAAAGGATTATTGAGTTTGTTGATTGCTTCTGTGACGGACTTGATTCCTTTGGTGTAAAGGGTGCCGGATTTTGCAGCTCCTGCGGTCTTGAATTGAGTGGTGCTGGAATTCCCGCAATGATGAATGACACAGTTTACCTGCTTCACGAGGGCTGTATGCACCGTGACAACGAACAGTTGAACATCGCCAAGGAAGAAATGAAAAAAGAGGGTAGTGCTTTTACTGGTACAGTGGGCGCATTCATCGGTGCAATTGTGGGTGCTATACCTTGGGCAGTTGCTTATTATCTCGGCTGGTTTGTTGGCTGGCTCGGTTTTCTTATCGGTATTGCCGCGAAGAAAGGCTATGAGCTTCTGAACGGTAAAGAAAGCCGTGCAAAAGGTGTTGCGGTAATTATTGCAACAATTATTGGCGTTATAGTTGCCGAAAGTGCCGCAATTATGGTTTATCTCGGTGTTACTTGGGCGCAAGAAGGATATACTTTCAGCGTGTTGGATGTAGTTCTTACATATTTTTACACCCTTGTAACCAATTCGCAGGCTTTGATTGAAACTCTGGCAGATATTGCACTTGGACTTGTGTTTGCCGCAGTCGGTATCTCGTCAACACTCCGTGAAATCTTCAAAGCAACGGGCAAAAACGCAGACAGATTTATCAGATTAGATAAATAAATTTTCAAAATGTAAACGGACGGTGTAACAACTGTCCGTAATTTTTTTGTCACAAATTATTTTTAAATTTCGATTTATTATAATGAAAGGTATTGAATGTGTATTATATGAGAGTTGGTGATTTTATGAAAAAACAGTAAGCTATTTTTGGTTACACTATCAATTGAATATCGTTGTTCACTGTAATATAATAAAGGAGAAATAAATTATGAAAAAAATAAAATCTATACTTTGTATCTGTTTAATCTTTGTGTTGCTTTTTTCAATGACAGTTCCTTGTTTTGCTACACAATCTGATTATGATTTTTTACTGAATTGCGGATTCTCAAAAGAATATCTTGATTCATTGACAGTTGAAATATTGTCAAGGATGAGAAATGGTATAGGAAATGATATGTTGGTTTCGACAGAAATAGAAACTATATATTTATCGGAAAATACAAATGACAATATGCAGTCGAGGGGAACGATTTCTGAAAATTCGCTTGAATTAAAAATCAGTGCTTCTAAAATTTGTAAAAAAGATACCACTACAATTACTAGGGTATTGGTGCTTGTTACTTGGGAATGGTATGACAGAAAACCAGCTATAAAAAAAGAGGATGCAATAGCGGTTAACTGGAATAGTGATATTTTTTATTTTCATGCCGATAGTTTTTTTTCTATGGATTTATATAAATATGTTGAAGATGAAGAATGGATAATTTATGATGAACTTAGTAGTCCTAAAGAATTAAATCAAGGTGGCTTAGGTTTCTTTACAAAGTTGTATAATGATTCGGCTCCTTTACATTTGTATGTGGGAGGACAAGCGATATTCTTTTTAAATCCAAGTGAACCAATATATGATGGGAAAACTCATGGTACAGGAATAAATGTAAATTATGTACATGACCGTTCGGTACTTCCAATGTCAATAACTTTTACATATAAAAGTTATTCAATATCTATTGAAACAAGCCGTGAGGCTTTCGATTCTCTTGCAAAATCTTGTAATGTTGAGTTTACGCGTTAATAGTTGGAGGTGATTGTTTGGAAAACATTAAATTTCTTCTATTTTCTTTAATTGGAATTGCTGTACTGTTGGCGGGTAATGTTTTTTCAAATTTGGCAATAGAGTCATATGCTTTTATATGTATTCTAATAGGAGTCTTGATATGTGTTTTGGCATATATTAGGTTTACCAGAATTGACAATGATAAGTAAATAAAATGATGGGATGTTAAAAACATCCCATCATTTTATTTGTACAGTTATCGACATCAATATCAACAATTTCAACATTAATGATTTTTCCTATTTCCGCATCACCTTGAATTTTAACGGGAGTATAATTGGGTGTATATCCAAAATATTCGCCGTCACGTTGCTTGCCTTCTATGAGCACTGAAACGGTTTTGCCGATTTGTGCTTTTAAGAATTCATTTCTTATTTTGTCAGCAACCCTTGAAAGCTCGGCAACTCTTTGTGCCTTAACGGATTTTTCAATTTGTCCGTCCATTCTGTCGGCAACCGTTCCGCTACGACGTGAGTAGGGGAATATATGTATTTTCTCGAAGCCTACCTTTTCTGCGAATTGCTTTGTGATTTCAAAATCCTCGTCATCTTCGTACGGGAAACCAACCATAATATCCGTGGTCAGCGTGCAATCCTTAAATTCTTTTCTTAATTTCTTACACAAGGCAAAATATTCGTCACTTGTGTAGTGCCTGTTCATTTTTTTGAGAATTTTATCGCAACCGCTCTGCAAAGAAATGTGAAATTGTGGGCAAAGCTTTTCGCATTTAGCCAATTTCTCAATCAATTCGTCAGTGATGTGGTCAGGTTCAAGTGAGCCAAGGCGAATTCTCTCAATTTTCTCGTTTTCTGCCACCGCAAAAATGGCGTCAGCAAGGTTCAATTCACTTCCTTTGCCATATGCCGAAAGGTTAATTCCAACAAGCACAATTTCGCGGTATCCGTTTTCTGCAAGAGCCGAAACCTCTTGTTTTATATCTTCAATTGGTTTCCAACGCACTCTGCCGCGGGCTTTGGGAATGATACAGTAAGAACAAAAACGGTCACAACCGTCTTCAATTTTAAGCGTTGCACGCGTGCGTTCTTCAAAATCGGTAATCCCCGTTGAAACGAGAGCTTCACCGCTTGCGTGTTGGGTCAAATGCATAACTCTGCAATCTCCCGCAAAATATTCATTCAGCGACTCCACAAGCATTTTGTTGTTTCTGTTACCGAGAACTATATCCGCCTCTGTAAGCTTTTCTGCCATTTCGGGAAAGGATTGAGGCATACAACCCGTCAGCACAACCGTGCTTTCGGGATATTTCTTTTTATAATGACGAACACATTGCCTTGTTTTTCTGTCACTTTCGCTTGTAACAGTACACGAATTTATGACGAAAATTTCCGCATCACTTTCGTCGTCAGTAATTTCATATCCGTTTTTCTTTAATTGTTCGCGCATTTCCTGGGTTTCATATTGATTTACCTTGCACCCAAGAGTGTGAAAAAATACTTTCATAGTATCACCGAGGGGTATTATATCATATATTTTAATTTTTTCATATAGTAATTTGTCCCATTCATATAATTTTTTACGGAGGGATAACAATGAAAAAACTTATATCAGTTTTACTGTGTATTTTTATGGTGATGACTTTATCCATTACTGCGTTCGCGGAAGAGGAGAACTCTGTTACGGATTCCCTTACCGCAAAGTCAGCAATACTTATGGAGATTTCAAGCGGTCAGGTACTGCTTTCCAAGAATCCTGACGAAAAATTACCGCCTGCGTCAATAACAAAAGTTATGACATTATTGCTTGTTATGGAGGCAATTGACAACGGTAAAATAACACTTGAAGATACCGTCACCGCAAGCCGAAATGCATCGTCAAAGGGTGGCTCACAAATCTGGCTTAAAGAAGGCGAGCAGATGACCGTGCACGAGCTTTTAAAAGCCACCGCGGTAGCAAGTGCCAATGATGCAAGCACCGCTCTCGGTGAATATGTGGCAGGTGATGAAGCAACATTCGTAGCAATGATGAACGAGCGTGCCGCCGAGCTTGGTATGACAAATACTAATTTTGAAAATTGCTCGGGACTTGACGATACCACAGAAAATCATTATACCACCGCCCGCGATATTGCAATAATGAGCTGTGAGCTTATGAAACACGAACGAATTAAAGAGTACACAACAATTTGGATGGATAGTCTTCGTGATGGTGAAACCGAGCTTGTAAACACAAATCGCCTTGTCCGTTTCTATGAGGGCACAACGGGGCTTAAAACAGGCACAACCTCAAAGGCGGGCTATTGTATAAGTGCCACGGCACAGCGTAACGGTATGGAGTTGGTAGCGGTAGTCTTGGGCAGTGATAACAGTACCGACCGATTTGAAGATGCAAAAGCCTTGCTTAATTGGGGATTTTCAAATTATGAGATTTATACACCGCAGGTTGATTTGTCACTCATTACCGATGTGAGTGTGCTTTATGGCGAGCAAAGCATAATTTCTCCCGTAACCGGTGAGATTTCATCAATTCTTATCAAAAAGGGTACTCAAAGCAATATCAGTCAACGGGTTGATATGTGCATTGATGTTGAAGCCCCTGTAGAAAAAGGGCAAACTCTGGGTACGGTATATTTTGAATGTGAAGGCGGAACTTTGGCAACTTGTCCAATAATCAGCGAAAACAAAGTCGAACGCCGAAGCCTATTATATGTATTTTCAATGATGTGGTCAACATTTGCGAAAAAATAATTAGAAAATACCAAAAAATCTATTGAAAAAACTCTCGTTTTAGGGTAAAATAATAAAAAACCATTGGCAAAGCGAGGACTAACACAAAATGGCTTTAAAGCTTAACGATAAATATGTTAAAGGTTTTATCACCGATGAAGAGCTTTCTGCTATGGCTCCTGCCGTAGAAGATGCTCACGAAAAGGTGCTTAATAAAAGCGGTGAGGGTGCTGACTTTTTAGGTTGGGTTGACCTTCCCGTAAACTATGATAAAGAAGAATTTGATAAAATCAAAAAAGCAGCTGCTAAAATCAAAAGCGATTCAAAGGCTTTGGTTGTTATCGGCATTGGCGGTTCATATTTGGGTGCTCGTGCTGCTATTGAATTCTGCACTTCACAGAATTACAATCTTGTTTCAAAAGATACTCCCAATATCTATTTCAGCGGCAACTCAATCAGCGGTAATGCTCTTTCAGAGCTTGTTGACCTTGTAAAAGATGTTGATTTTTCAGTAAATGTTATTTCAAAGTCAGGTACAACCACAGAGCCCGCAATCGCATTCCGTATCTTCCGCGAGCTTCTTATTGAGAAGTACGGCGCAGAAGAGGCTGCAAAGAGAATTTATGTTACAACTGATAAATGCAAAGGAACTCTCAAAGAGTTTTCTGATAAAGAGGGCTATGAAACCTTCGTAGTACCCGATGATGTTGGCGGCAGATATTCAGTTCTCACTGCGGTTGGCCTTCTTCCCATTGCAGTTGCAGGAATTGATATTGATAAAATGATGCAGGGGGCTCGCGACGCGCGTGCAGATTACAGCGTTTGTGACCTTCAAAAGAACGATTGCTATAAATATGCGGCACTTCGTAATATCCTTCTCGGTAAGGGTAAAGCGGTTGAGCTTATGGTAGCTTATGAGCCCGATTTCACAATGATGAATGAATGGTTCAAGCAGCTTTACGGTGAGAGCGAGGGTAAAGACGGCAAGGGCATTTTCCCCGCAAGCGTAGTTTGCTCAACAGACCTTCACTCAATGGGGCAGTATATTCAAGACGGCGTAAGAATGTTGTTTGAAACATCTGTTGTATTTACAAAACCCAAGAGAGAGGTTACAATTAAGGCAGATGATGTTAATGCCGACGGACTTAACTTCCTTGCAGGTAAAACAATGGATTTTGTTAACCGTAAGGCTTATGAGGGTACATTGCTTGCTCATGTTGACGGTGGCGTTCCCAATATCTGCATTGAGATTCCCGAAATGAATGAATATGAATTCGGCTATCTCGTTTACTTCTTTGAAAAGGCTTGCGCAATTTCAGGTTATATTTTGGGTGTTAATCCCTTTAATCAGCCAGGTGTTGAAAGCTATAAAAAGAATATGTTTGCATTGCTTGGCAAGCCCGGTTATGAAGCACAGCAGGCAGAATTACTCGCAAGACTCGGTTAATTTCAGAAATTACCGCCTTTATGGCGGATAAGACAATAAATATATAGGAGGAGATAATATGATTTCTCTTATTATCGGACACAAAGGAACAGGAAAAACAAAGGTACTCGTTGAGCATGTAAATGATGCAGTTCATGTATCAAGCGGTAACGTTGTATGCGTTGAAAAAGAAACAAAGCTTACATACGATGTAAACTATCGTGCAAGACTTGTTGCAACTGATGTTTTCTCTATTTCAGGTTATGATGCATTCTACGGCTTCTTAAGCGGCATCTGTGCAGGCGACCATGATATTACTGATATCTTTGTTGACGCTACATTCAGAATCGCAAACGACCGTAGCGGTGATGCTCTTGCAGCATTCCTTAAAAAGGTTGACGGACTTTCAAAGATTTCTGATACAAAGTTCACATTCACAATTTCAACTGACCTTGAAGACCTTCCTGAGTCAATGTTTGAATATTGCGAAAAAATCAACTAACAGCAACTTAAATGAATGCGGTTTTTGCCTCCCTTGTCAAAGGGAGGGGGACCGTCGAAGACGGTGGAGGGATTCCTCTGCCGTTTTTTCTGTAAAAATATATAAAAAATATTCCCGATTTTTGTTGACAAAAACGAAATAAGCATATATAATATTTTAGCGTTGATTAGTGTTGAAAGGAATGCCCAAATGCAGATTCAACTTGAACAGATTTTTAATATTGAGGGTTCAAAAAAAGAATTCGACCATTCATTTGTGCCCGATTATGCTCTTTCTGATGATATTTCACTTGACACACCCGGAGTTGCGGTTAGTGGTAAAATCGAGAACAATACAGGTATCGTGTCGTTGTCAGCAACAGCATCTTTTTCTGCCACTGTTGTATGCAGTCGTTGTGCAGAAGAGTATAAAAAAGATTTCAAGCTTTATTTTGAGCATTTGTTAGCTAACAACCTTGTCAATGATGAAAATGACGATTATATTGTTGTTGAAAATTCAGTGCTTGATTTAGATGCATTGATTTGTGAAGACATTGTGCTTTCGCTTCCTAACAAGTTTTTGTGCAGGGAAGATTGCAAAGGACTTTGTTCAAAATGCGGTGAAAATCTCAATGACGGTCCCTGTGGCTGTAAAAAAGATGTTGACCCGCGAATGGCAGCTTTGTTACAGTTGCTTGATGAATAGTTATCAATTAGTATTTTTATAAGGAGGTGCCCCACATGGCAGTACCTAAGAGAAGAGTTTCAAAAACAAGAAGAGATAAGAGACGTTCAAATGTTTGGAAGATGACAGCTCCCGAGCTTGTAAAGTGCCCCAACTGCGGCCAGTACAAGAGACCTCACAGAGTTTGTGGTGAGTGCGGACAGTATAAGGGCAGACAGGTTGTTGCTCTTAAAGAAGAGGCTTAATTTCCTTTCAATTTATCTTCAGTTAAAGGAAGGCGGAAAGAACGATTTCTCTCCGCCTTTTAGTCTTGCTTAATTTTAAGGTGAAAATATACGGTCAAAAATAAGGTTTAATACGGGCTTTTTTCCCTGTATCTGCGTTAAAAGCTTTTGAAAGGCGATAGCCTTCCTAAAATCTTTTGCCTTGATACAGAAAAAATATCCTCGTATTAAACTTCGAAGAACCTAAAATGCCTTTGGATTGTTTGTTGAAGTTCTTCTATGATACCGAAATTCCTTATAAATAAAATTGGTGCAAAAAACGGACATTTTAGGCTTATTTTGACCGTTTCTTTCCACCTTTTGAGAGGTGAACTCAATGTCAGTAAAAATCAGTAATGTAAAACCCAATTCCCGTTGTGCCTTTAAAGGTATAAAAGCAGGGGATGAGCTTTTGCGTATAAACGGAAAAGAAATAATGGATGTTCTTGACTATGATTTTTATATGGCAGAGGGTGAAGTTCGTCTCACATTCAGATGTGCTGACGGTGGTTTTAAAGTAATTAAAGCCAATTCGCAGAATTGCGGTCTGGAGTTCCCGACTTATTTGATGGACAAGCAACAGCACTGCAAAAACAAGTGCATTTTCTGCTTTATTGACCAGTTGCCCAAAGGACTTCGCGAGAGCCTTTATTTCAAGGATGATGATAGCCGTCTTTCATTCCTTTTCGGCAATTATATCACGCTCACCAATATTTCAGAGCACGAAATCGAGCGAATTATTTCAATGCACATAAGCCCTGTGAATGTTTCTGTTCATACAATGAACCCCGAGCTTCGCGTTCAGATGATGAAGAATAAAAATGCGGGTAAAAGCCTTGAAATAATCAAAAGATTTGCCGATGCGGGCATTAAAATGAATACCCAGCTTGTTCTTTGCCCCGGTATTAACGACGGCGACGAATTGAGAAGAAGTATTGAAGAATTGTCGGCACTTTATCCCGCAGTTCAAAGTATCGCGGCAGTCCCCGTGGGAATTACGAAATTCCGTGACGGACTCGAAAAACTCGAGCCCTACAACAAGCAGACCGCAGGCGAGGTAATCGACATAATCGAGGAGTATTCCGCAAAATTCCGCAAAGAATTCGGCACAGGACTTTGCTATCCTGCCGATGAATTCTTTATAAAAGCAGAACGCGAACTTCCCAATGCAGATTACTATGACGGTTATCCTCAGCTTGATAACGGGGTAGGGTTGGTCCGTTCATTCTGTGACGATTTTCTTGACGAGCTTGAATATTGCAATGAAAAGTCGGTCAATAAAAAAGTAACCTTGGCAACAGGCACAGATTTTTATCCGTATCTTTATGACCTTTGCAAAAAGGCTGAAGAAAAATACGGTATTGAAATTCAAGTAAAAAAAATAATCAATAACTTCTTCGGTGAAACTATAACTGTTTCGGGTCTTATTACAGGTACCGACCTTAATGAACAGTTAAAGAATGTTGATTTGGGCGAAAAACTGCTTTTGCCTTATTCAATGATAAGTGACTACACAAGTCACACCGAGCATAAAAATAAATTCCTTGACGATATGACTGTTGAGGAGCTTGAAAAGGCATTAAATACGAAAATTATTCTGACCAACGGTGACGGCGGTCAGTTACTTCACGATATTTTGGGGGTGAAATAATGGCAAAACCCGTTGTTGCAATAGTAGGTCGTCCCAATGTGGGCAAAAGTACACTTTTTAATAAGCTTGTGGGCAAAAGATTGTCAATCGTTGACGATACTCCGGGCGTTACACGCGACCGTATTTACGGCGATTGCGAATGGCTTGGCCATCAGATGCTTTTAATTGATACAGGCGGTATTGAGCCTTATTCAGACGATATAATTCTTTCGCAGATGCGCCGTCAGGCACAGCTTGCCATTGACAGTGCAGATGTGATTATTTTTGTAACCGACATCAGAACAGGCGTTGTGGCAACTGACGAAGAAGTGGCAACAATGCTTATAAAAAGCAATAAGCCCATTATCCTCTGCGTTAATAAGGCGGATTCCGTTGGCGAGCCACCCGCAGAGTTTTATGAATTCTATAATCTTGGCTTGGGTGACCCCATACAAGTTTCTGCGGCTCACGGCCACGGCACAGGTGACTTGCTTGATAAGGTGCTTGAATATATTCCCGAAGATGCAGAAAACGAAGACGAGAGCGACACTGTAAAGGTTGCCGTTATCGGTAAGCCCAATGCGGGTAAATCCTCACTCATCAACAAAATAGCAGGTGAGGAGCGCGTAATCGTTTCCAACATCGCAGGCACAACCCGAGATGCAACTGATACCTATATCGATAACAAATTCGGTTCATTTATGTTCATTGATACCGCAGGACTTCGCCGTAAGAGCAAGGTCGAGGATATGATTGAAAAGTATTCCGTACTTCGTGCCCGCATGGCAGTTGAGCGTGCCGATGTATGCGTTATTATGATTGACGCGGCAGAGGGCTTTACAGAGCAGGATTCAAAGGTTGCAGGCATTGCCCACGAGCTCGGCAAGGCTTGTATTATCGCGGTTAATAAATGGGATTTGGTCGAAAAAGACGGCACTACAATGGATAAATACCGCAAAAAGCTTATGAACGATTTTTCATTTATGAGCTATGCACCCATTATCTTTATTTCCGCTAAAACAGGTCAGCGACTGGACCGACTTTTTGAGCTTATCAAATTCGTTGATACACAGAATGCAATGCGTATTTCAACAGGTAAGCTTAATGATGTGCTTGCAGGTGCAACTGCAAGAGTTCAGCCCCCGTCAGATAAAGGTAAACGACTTAAGATTTACTATATGACACAGGCTTCTACAAGACCCCCAACATTTGTATGCTTTGTGAACAATAAAGACTTGTTCCATTATAGCTATCAGCGTTACCTCGATAACCAAATCCGCGAGGTTTTCGGCCTTGAAGGCACACCAACTCGTTTCGTTATCCGCGAACGCGACAAAAACAATAAAAAGTAATTCGTAATTGTTTAATGTCATTCTGAGCATAGCGAAGAATCTCAAATTAAAACCACATAGTAGGGCGGGGGCTTGCTCCCGCCGTTCGTTTTCGTAGGGACATTCGCTCCCTCCGCGAGGGAGCTGTCAGCGAAGCTGACTGAGGGAGTTTAATCCTTGTCTGTCCGCAAAAAACAAGCAGAACTGAAATCAATCAGTCCTGCTTTATTTTTTGTTTGGAATATCTGTTAATCCTGCAATATAATCAGTTGAAACATTATAAAATTTTGCAAGCTTTATTATCAATTCAAAAGGCGGTTCGCGTTTGCCTTGTTCGTAATTTGTATAGGTTGTTTTATGCATTTTAAGAATTTTCACAAGCTGTTCCTGTGTCAAATCCATATCTTCTCTTAAATCGCGTAATCTCGGATAATACTTCATTTTATCACCTCAAGATTATTATTGCACAGTACAACATTTGTTGTTGACAAAATACAACGAATGTTGTATTATAAATACATCGTATGATGTATTTATGCGCTCTTGATTATGGATTATACCAACTATAATTTGTTATCAATATTTATAGGAGAAAACATTTATGAAAATCACAAACAAAATCAATTTCGGAATTCAGAGAAA
>CAZTLU010000019.1:0-25630 GCA_964614605.1 uncultured Eubacteriales bacterium | reverse complement strand
GCATGGTCGCCCACACGCTCAAAGTCAATAAGGGTGTTGACGAACATCATACCTGCACGGGTTTCACAATGCTCTTTATTAAGGCGTGTGAGGTGTGCGTCCTGATAGCGCTCTTTAAGGTTATCGGACACAGTTTCAAGTGTTTCAATGCGTTTAGCTTCTTCAACGGTAAGCTCTTGCTTTTCAAATGAAGCAATTGAGGCATTAAGCAAATCCAAAACGCATTTACGCATTGTTTCAAGCTCGGCAACTGCTTCTTCAGAAATTGCAAGCTTTTCGCTACTGCGTACAACAACGGCTTCGCTTAAGTTAACTGCGTGGTCGCCGATACGCTCAATATCGTTTACAACATGGAAAAGACGACCGATATATTTTGCATCGGAATAGTCCAAATCAAGTGCATTGATTTTTACAAGGTGTCTTGTTATACGGTGATTTAAGAAGTTGATTACTTCTTCAACAGACTTAACCTTTTCGACTTTTGAAGTATCGTTATTTATAAGTGCTTTTGCAGCACGGTCAAAGTTATCGCGGGCAAGATATGCCATTCTGACAACCTCTTTACCGATTTGCTCAACAGCAACGGGAGGTGTGGTAAGAAGGTGCTCGTCGTAAAATTGGAATTCGAGTTTGGTATCTTTGGGTTCTTTGTCGGGCACAAGGATGCAAGCAGCTTTAATAAGCACATTTGCAAACGGGAAGAGAATAACTGTGCTCACAACATTGAAGATAATATGTGCCACTGAAATCTGAACAGAAACATTGTCGCTTGTTCTTGCAAGCAAGTCTGTATAAGGTGTAAATGCAGTTATGAACAGGAACAATACTGAACCGAACACATTGAAGAGAAGGTGCATCACGGCAGTTCTTCTTGAATTGGTTTTTGAGCCTGCCGCTGAAAGAAGAGCCGTTACACAAGTACCGATATTCTGTCCCAAAAGGATATAAACTGCAAATTCAATGGGCACAAGTCCCTGAACTGCGAGTGCCTGCAAAATACCGATACTTGCAGATGAGCTTTGAATAACAGCGGTAAGAACAAGGCCGATAAGAAGTCCCACAAGAGGATTACTGTAATTTGTCATGAAGTATGTGAAAATTTCAGACTCTCCTAATGGTGCCATACCATAAGCCATCAATTCCATACCTACAAAAAGCATACCGAAGCCTGCAACAGTCTGACCTATGTGCTTGATAATGTCTTTCTTTACAAAAAGCATTACAAACACACCAAGGAAAAGTGCAAACGGAGCAAGCATTCCTAAATCCATTGCAATAAGTACGCTGGTAACAGTTGTACCTATATTGGCACCCATAATTACGCCAACTGCCTGCGCAAGATTCATAAGTCCTGCGTTAACGAAACCAACAACCATAACTGTGGTTGCAGATGAGCTTTGAATAAGAGCAGTTACAAGTGCACCCATAATAACGGCTAAAAATCTATTTTTGGTAAGTGCTCCCAAAATCTTCTTCATTTTTGAGCCTGCGGCATATTCAAGGCCTTCACCCATGGCGTTAATGCCATAAAGGAATAAGCCGATACCTGTAAAAAATGATAATAAATTGGTTATTGTCATTTGCCTTCTCCTTTAATTTATCATCTTCAATTTTTCGTTATATTTATATTCATTGCCACGATTACCCAAATGGTAAGCGGAGCGATTTTTAACACCGAATTTTTTCTTTTCGAGTCTTGAATAGTTTATTCCCTTTGACTGCATATATGCTTTAAAGAATTCAAGACGTTTATAGAAATCTTTAAAATTCTTCAGCTTATCGTCTGTCCATGCAACTTCAGCAAGGGCGAAAATTCGGGGATAAACCGAGAACTGCCATGCACTCTCATTGCCAATCCACTCTGCCCAGGATTCAAACTCAACGCCGAGAACATTTTTCTCGTTTATAAAGCCTGATTTTGCCACATTGTAGTTATAAACCTTTTTAAGCGGAACATGTGAATATGAAAAGTCGAAATACAGTGTGGGACAAGGTGAAACAATGAATTTTCGTTTTTCGTTTTCGCGTTTTGTCCAGACAGGTGTGCGATAAATCCAATACTGACCGATTATATCTGTATCAGTATTTTCGCCGATACCGTCATTCCATTCAATGCTTGTTTTACCAAGCTTTTTAAGTATTTTGTTTACTCTGTTATTGAAATAAGCCTGAAGTTCTGAACCTTTCTTAAGACCCAATTCTTCCATTTTTTTCTGACACACAGGACAGTCATTTTCCCATATTTTATGTCCTTTTGAAGCTTCGTCACCACCCATATGGAAATATTTATATGGGAACAGTTCACAGACCTCGGTTAAAAGCTTTTCTACGAAATCATAGGTTTCTTCCTGCCCTGCGCAAAGCACATCTTTGGTAATTCCATTTTCGCAGAAAACTTCATAATCGCCTTTGAGACAGGAAAACTCCGGATAAGCCGCAAGAATTGCAACGGTGTGGCCCGGCAAATCGATTTCAGGAATTATATCAATACAAAGATTTTTGGCGTATTCAACAATTTCGCGAATTTCACTTTTCTTATAATAGTAGAAATATTCATCGCCGCCCTTTTGAAGTTCGGGAAAAGCCAGATTGTTGCAACCGCCCAAAAGCTCATATTGTCTTTTACTGCCGATTTCATTGAGAAGCGGAAAAGCTTCACTTTCGATTCTGTAGCCCTGGTCATCACTCAAATGCCAATGAAATTTATTGAGTTTTAAAAGAGACATATTATCAAGTGCACGCTTAACTGCCTCCATACCAAAGAAATGACGGGATTCATCCATCATACCGCCACGATATGAAAACTTGGGATAATCATAAATACTCGCTCCGTTGAGCACAGCAACTCCGCCCGCAGTTTTAGCCTGCATAATCATAATTTTGAGAGTAACGGCACCGTAAAATGCGCCGTTTTCGTCAGAAGCAGTTACAGTTATACCCTCTGAATTGATTTTAAGCTTATAGCCTTCGGGCTTGATTTTTTCGTCTTTATTAAATTTGATTGCACCATTATTGGCGTCTTTTTTTGTTTTAAGAAAATCCGAAAGATATTTTCCCGCCTTAACAAATTCGGGAACACAAAGCACTGCAGTTTCAGAAGTGACAGTATATGTACCCTCAATCACATCATATTTTTGAGGCTTGGGAATGATGCTGTACTTTGGAGCACTCATTTCATACCCTCCAACACCTTGAAGCAGAAATCGGGAACATCAGAAATTAACGCATCGCAACCCCAATTGGTGTATTTGATGATGTCTTCCTCTTTGTTGACTGTCCAAGGATTTACTGCGATGCCGTTAGCGTGCAAATCTTTTACATCATCCTCACTTATAAGGAAATGCTCGGGATGAGCGGCATCAGCATTAAGCTGCATACAATATTTAGCCACACCGAAGTTCATAATTTCGGTTCCTAAATCGCCTGTTTCATACAAAAGACCTGTTTTAAGGTTTTTGTCGATTTCTTTAACCTGACGAATACACTCGGGGTCAAAGCAGGAAATAATTGAATTCTTCTCTATACCGAATTTGTGAACCTCTTCCACAGCTCTTTTTACAAGGTCATTGTTTTTGAGAGGTGGCTTAATTTCGATATTGATAAGAGTCATATTCTTCACAAGCTCTAAAAGCTCTGCTAATGTGGGCAAGGTCACACCCGCAAAGTCCTTAGAAAAATAAGAACCGAAGTCCAATCCGCGTAATTCTGCGAAAGTCATTTCGTCAATAGAACCCTTACCGTTTGATGTAGCATCAACAGTATAGTTATGACAAATAACGATTTCGCCGTCCTTACACAAGTGAACGTCGGTTTCGATTCCGTCTGCATTAAATTCAATTGCTTTTTTAAAAGCAGGTAAAGTATTTTGAGGCGCCCGTTTATTTGCACCTCTGTGAGCCAACACAAGCGGCATAATCTCCAACTCCTTGGAAATGTATTAGTAAAAATTCAGTTAAGCCAAATTTTTACAAATATATATTACCAAAAAACTATACCGTTTGTAAAGAGTTATTTATTTTTTAACAAATTTTCAAAAAATTCTACTATTTTAAATTTAAACTCATACTTATCTGCATTTTTCACAATATTCGCTTCTTCATCAGTGAGCACATCAGAAATTTCACATTCAGCATCGGCTGCGGGCAGACACATCGGCGGGAACATTACGCACCACCAGTTTTGCCCTGCACCCTCGCCTATTATAACCTTAACAGCAGTATAATAGCCTGCCGGCAGAGTTACGGAATTTTCGTATGTTCTTGTTGCAAAGTATTCCTTTTGAACGGTGATTTGGACATCATAATCATAGCCTTCGTCTTTTATAACTGCCAAAGCGGACTGTCTTAACTGCTCAATATGAGGCAAGATTTTTTCTTCGGCTTGGTCTGCAGTTACCGAGCCGTCAAAGATTTCTTTTCCCTCTTGCAGTACGGCGTCGCGAACTTTAAGCTTCAGGGCTTGGTCGGCTTCACTGTCTGAATTTGCGATTACATGCATACGCAACATTTTATCCCTTATATTGTCGCATTGCTTTGAAAACGCGGTGATATTCATAGCACAGCAGATAACGAGAGCTACGAGAATTGAGGCTTCTATTCGGATTATAGTTTTTTTCATAAAATTCACTCCTGACGAGTGAATTATTGGCAGTAAAATCCAATTTTAAACACAAAAAAACGGGCGATTCGTGAATCGCCCCTACATTTTGCACTTTGCGTTTTCAATTTTGCATTAAAAAAGTGCCCCACAAAGTCGGTTGCGGTGAATACTAACCTGCATGTTAAGCAGGTGGGTGCTCTCCGTTCATATCTGTGCTCCCTTCGTCCGTCAAAAGACGGGAGGTCTGCTCCCAATGAATCGAGTACAAGCTCCCTTTAATAGTGTGTTGGGTTAATATCGTCCGCAGTTATCGGGCTTCGCAGGGTGAGATTATTATTTAATTTTTATAAAAAATTATTCCTCATCATCAAAGGCAAAGATTTCAGACAAACGCTCTTCAAAAATCTTGCCGATTTCGTTGAATTCGTTATCGTCTTCAATGGGCTCAAGATATGTTTCGCCGTCTTCTTCGCTGACCTTGAGAATAATAAGCTCGCCGTCATCATCAAGGATTTCTTCTGCCTCATCATACACAGGAAGAAGCGCTACATACTTTGCCTTATCTGTTTCAATACGGTCAAGCTCTTCAAATATATGCTCAACGCCGTTTTCATCTACAACTGACACAAGGTCGGGATTGAATTCTTCACTCATTTTAAATACTCCTTTACTATAAAACATATACGCCGGATTCAAGCACAACAATTTCTTTGCCGCAGGAACGCAAGTATTTATATACCGGTTCATCAAAAATACGGAAATCGTTTACCGAATAATCACGAAGGCTGATAGTTCTGACCTTATTTGAACCCGCATTGCAGATAAACAATTCGTTATCGTACTTTGAGATTGAAACGGGTTTATTAAATGAGGTTGACTCCTCAGAGCCTATGCGCATACTGAATTTTTTATGTGAAATTGAATAAGAAACCACGCAATTTTTGTCGGGCACTACGCTCCAGATTTGACGCCCGTCTGCCACGGCACCACAGATATCACCGCCGTGATATTGTAAATCACTTGACCATAGCATTTCACCCTCGGGAGAGAAAAGCCCCGTTTCGCCGCTGGGATAAACCACAATCACCTGCTTTGAGGGTAATGTGTCTGCGTCGCAAGAAACATAGTCGCCAAGCTGCTCTGCTATTTTTTTGTACTCCGCACCGTATTTATTGAGAAGATAAACACTTTTGGTAACGGGGGTTTTCTGCATTCTTTTTATATCGTATCCGTAGAAATTAACCTTGACCGAGCCGTTTTCAAGAACAGTCTTTTTTGTGTAAATGATACCGTTTGAGAATGCGATGACATCGTAAACCGAATCAATAATTTTCTGCATTAAAATTCACCGCTATATATAAAAATTAGATAATAATTGTTTTAGCCTTATTATTGTACTATGTTTTCTTCAAACGGTCAATATGATAAAATCAACAATTTTGTAATAATTTATTTTGGCAACCTTCATTTTTTGACGGACATTTTTCATTTGTGCAGCGTATTTTCTTGCCACCGTCAAGTGACATTGTTTCTTCCATAACCACATTACCGCCAAAATTCGTACAATACTGCTCATAAGTCTTCTTAACTTCACTCATAAAATCACCTCGATATATTTATATGTATCGTGGAATAAATTAAGCAGATTTTTAATAGAAATAAATATGTCCAATTTTGTGAGGTGTATTTTAATGTCTGCAAAAATTTTTCTCGGTTGTATTTTTGCATTTTATGTTATAGCTATTGTCGTTGCGTTTATTAAATCAAAAAGATTTTTCACAGCGTTTTTACTGACGGCACTGCAAGGTGTTTGTGCACTTTTTGCGGTGAATTTAATCGGGCAATATATTGCGGTGCATATTCCCGTAAATGCGTGGACCTTGGGAGTTTCATCGGTGGGCGGAATTTCGGGAGTTGTTATGATGTTGTTGTGTGATATTTTTATGATATAATTTACGACGGCGGAAGCAAGCCCCCGCCCTACTCTTGACATCCACATTAGGCGTATGATAAAATACTCTCGCAATCGGACGTTTAGCTCAGTTGGTAGAGCATTCGCTTGACGTGCGAAGGGTCAGCGGTTCAAGTCCGTTAACGTCCACCAAAAGAACGCATTTTGCGTTCTTTTTTCTTTTGGAAATCTCACAAATCGGCGTATAGTTTGAGATAAAAGTTAAGCCGGCAGGAGTAAAATCCTGTCGGCTTTTGTTTTGTTATTGAATTTTAATAATCAAAATACATTTTTGTTATTCTGTCACCGAAATTATTCAGCATTTTCTTCCTTTTTCTTTTTACCTATAAGGAATGTGCCTGCCATTCCGCCGCTTACGAAGAGTGCCGCAAACCACATTGAAAGGTTAGCTGCAACATCTGTATTGGGGATTTCGGGGTCAGGAACAGGTTGAGGCTCATTGGGTTCATCCGGAGTTTCAGGCTCAGGTTCGGGCTGAGGCTCTTCTGGTTCGTCCGGAGTTTCAGGCTGAGGCTCCTCAGGCTCTTCGGGAGTATAATCATATACATTTTCAAACTCTGCAACTGCCTGTTCAACATCTTCACCGTCTACTGAAATTGTTGCAACCAATTCATTGTCTTCGTTTAATGAAACTTCTACTGAAACAATGTATTCTTCAGTGCTGTACTGAACATTTTCCCGATTGTCATTAACTTCTGTGAGCTTGTATGTGTATACCTTGCCGATATCATCTTCCGTATATGAAAGTGTGAACATTGCATTTCCGTCTTCGTCAGATTCAGCATAAAGCTTTTCTTCAGTTTCAACATTTTCAAGTACGAATTCAAAGCCTTCAGGACCGATGCTTTCGCTACCCTTATTTACCACTGTTTTCTCAACAGCGATGTCAATGCTGATATCCTCCGGTCTTGGAGTGAAGATATTTTCAAACTCAATGGCTTCAACAATTTCTCCGCTTTCTGCATTTCTTATTACAGGAGCAGCTGCTACCAATTCGCCTTCACCATTATCGGTTACATCGATTGATACATAATAAACTGCATCGTCATAAGTGATTCGCTCAACATCTGTTGTTGTATCTTCAGCAACAACGAAGTAATAAGTCTTTGCTTCGTTGAAATCAAGAGCCTCAAAGGTGAATGTGCCGTCAGCTCGGTTATAGGCTGTGATTGCTGATGTGTCAGTATCAATTACGAAGTTGCTGTCTGCATTGTAAAGAAGGAATGCAAACTCGTTTGCGTTAAGTGTTCTGCCTGTAAGTGTCTTATTACCTGACAAGGAAGCTGTTGCATCTGTTGTGCTGTAGCTGTTTTCAAATGTAATAGCATTATTTTCGTATGCAACACCTGTTGTGCCATTGATAATTTCTGTGTCAGCGCTCAATGTTCCGTCGCCGTTATCTGTAACAACAACTGTCATCCAGTACTCAGTAATATCATAAGTGATACCATTCAATGTGTAATCACCGTTTTCATTGATATTTACGCCTTCCGGAAGAGTTTCACGGATTACATAGTAGTAAGTTCCTGCATTATTGAAGTTACCTGAACGGAATGCAAAGCTACCGTCAGCATTTACTGCTGCTGTTGCAAGAGGTGCACCGATTGCTTCAAATGTGCCTGTTGCTGAATCTTTTTCAGCATCAAGAATTTCAAACTCGAAAGCATTTGCTGTCAATGCCTTACCTTTGAGTGTCTTATGACCTGAAACATTAACTGTTGTACCTTCTGTTGTATAGTGGTTTACAAATTCAAGAGATGTCATGGCAGCTCTGCCCTTTGTAACTGCTGTGCGATACTGCTGAACATCATTTTCGTCAAGTGCGACTGTGACTGTTACGAAATATACTGAAGTATCGTATGCCACGCCGCCGGCTTTACCCTCAACTTCTTTGATTACATAATGGTATGTTCCGTTATCCATATTTTCAAGGACAAATGTGAAACCGTTGCCATCATTTACTACCGTCTGGAGAGGTGTAGTTCCGATAGCACCTGTTTCGTCAGATGCATAAAGCTGGAAGCTGAATTCTCCGTCAACAATATTTCTGCCTGTCAAGGTCTTTGTACCGCTGATTTCAATGTCAATAAAAGCATCTCTGTCAAGACGGTTTGTAAATGTAAGAAGTGTATTTGTATAGTTTGTGATTAAACCTACTGTTCCGTCACCATTGTCAACAACTTCAACAGTTACTGTGTAAACAGTGCTGTCTGAATTCACATAAACGGGATGAGTACCGATTTCTTTAACTGTGTAAGTAAATACTGAACCAATGTCATCGGGATTATAAGTGATTGTATCAAATGCGAAATTGCCGTTTGCATCATTAACTGCCCAATCAAGAAGATTTGTGCCGTCGTAAAGTCCGAATGCAAACTCGCCGCCTGCAAGTGCACGGTCATTGTTACCATCTTTATAGTACTTGATGCCTTCCATATTCAATTCAGCATTTCCTGTCACATTATATGTGTTTGTGAAATCAAGTTTATCGGTATTCACTGTAACAGTTGTACCGAATTTAACTACTGTTGCTGACGCTTTGAGGATTATACGATTGTTGTCAACTGCTCTGTTAACATGAATAACAACATGATATTCAGTTGAATCGTAAGTTACGCCACCCTGATTACCGACAGCTTCTTTTACTACATAGTAGTATGTGCCTTCTGCATTAAAGGTCAAACCGTCAAATGAATATTCATAATCATTTCCGCTGACTGTGTCGCTCTGTACGGAAGCACCTGTAATCGCAAAGTCTGCGCCTGTTTCGTAAAGCTCAAATGTGTAGCTTTCTCCGTCAAGGAATGTGGTACGGTCGCCGTTGATTGTCTTTGTACCGCCCAATTCAATAGCAGGTGTAGAAACTGTATCATTATAAACATTTGTGAAAGTTGCAATATTATCGGTTGTACCTTCTACTGTTGCTACAAGATTACCAACTGTATCATTCCATACAACAGATACATTGTATACTGTTGTGTCATAGGTTATACCAAGCATCATGTTTTCAACTTCAGGAATCAACTCGCGGATTGTGTAAGCCTTAGGTGTTGCAAAATCTGCACCGTAGCCTGCAATCATGAAGCTTCCGTTACCTGAAACTGTGTCAACAAGGTTATCTGAAGAATCATACAAGCCAAAGAGGAAATCGTTTGCAGAAATGCTGTCTGAACCTTCGATATTCTTATTAACCTCAATAAGCACTTTACCTGCATCTTTATAGTTGGTAAAGTCTTTATCAACTGTATATCCGTCAGCATTATTTGTAATTGTTGCTGTATTTTCAATAGAAGCAACTTCGCTTATCTTTAATGCACCTGTACCATCATCTGTTACAACTATCTGGAACAAACCAAGGCTACGGTCATAAGTAATATCGCTGTTATTACCAATTACCTCTGCAATCTTGTAGAAGTATGTGCCTGTCTGTGTAAACTCAAGAGGAACATCAACAGACCATGTCTTGTTTGAAGCATTTACTTTGATGTCTCCCTTTACCAATGAAGCTTCGCCTGTTGCAGAATTCACACTGTAAAGTTCAACTGTAAAGCCCTCTGCCGGCCAATCGGATTCCGGAACTTCTGTACCGTCAGAAGTAAGGAATGTCTTGGTACCTGTAATTGTCACAGTTGTCTGAACTGCATCGGGTTGATAATCATTCAAAACTCCTGCAATAGCGTTTGAATCTGCAGGAATTACACCTGTGATTGCCGCTGCTTCTGTATTTGAAGTGTATCCGTCAGGAACATTTATTTCTTCTACTGAATATTCTGCGCCTGCAGGAAGGTTGTAAATTGTTAATGCCTGAGCATCTTTAAGAGTAATTGTTGCTGATGCTGAACCGTTTGCATCTGTTGTTAAATTAATTGACGAATCACTTGTTGTATAAGTTGTATTCGCCTCTGCACCCGCAACTTCAACATTGATTGTAAACTCGTGTGCCTCAAGTGCTGTGATATCTGTCATCCAATCAGGATGAAGAATATCCTTTGATACGATTAAATCATTGAATTTAACTGCAGTGTTTGTAAACTGAACTTCTGCGAATGTGTTGTCAGCGATTGTTCCGTTTGAATTAACGCTTGCAGCTGTGTAATATCTGCCTTCGGTCTCTGTTACAGTGTATTCTGTACCGGCAGGAATACCATTGATATAAACATCTTCGCCGTTAGCCAATGTACCTGTAATTGTTGTTCCGTTTACTACCCAACCTGCAACTGTGTTGCCGTCTGCGTCAGTAATAACAACATCATCCATATCAGTTCCGTTCTCAAGAGTAACCGTAAACTCGAAAGATGTGGGAGCATTTGACTCTGCTGATTCAACATCAACAGTTTTCTCAAGGTGAATTCCGCCTACAGGAGTTGGAGGTGTAACTGAAAGAACACCATTGTTACCCAACCATACAACGATACTACCTACATGTTCGCTACTACCTGTAATGTCATTGTAAACAGGACCATAAGCATCAGTTGCAGTATTTGTTGCGTTATTGGTTTTTGCAGACTCCATATTATGTAAACGGCTGACACGCTGTGAACCGATGCCCAAATAAGCGTGAATCTGAGCTGTTGTAATACCATTATTTGTCGCGTAATTCTGAAGTAATGTCACATATTCAGTTGCGTTTGCAAGGTCTGTTGTAACACCGGTGTCAGATGTTACCAAGCTATGAGTATTAATATCATAGTTAAGGTAAACTCCATTTACGCTATCATAGAATGTGATACTGTTCTTTAAGTCAGCCCATGTTGTGTAAGCTATATAAGCTACATCTTCTGCCTCAACGGCTTCTGTGCCCGCTACATCATCGGGACGGTAGAAAGCAATGATAGTGTAAACCTCTTCATTATCATTTACTGTTGCTGTGGGGTCAATTCCGTAATTATTCAAAAGATATTCCAAGGTCATAGTGGTGTAGCTGTATTTGGGGTCGCCGTTTGCGTTTTCAACAACTGCACCGTTCTCATAATAAAGAACACCGTATTCGCCTTCGTCCCAGTCGCCTGAAGTAAGTGCTCTGTTTTCTGAAGTGAGTGAAACACCACTGAAAACAGGATAATTTGACTGATGATAATAATATCTGTTTTCTGCTGAAGGAGTAAATGATGCGTGAGCATCACCAAATGTTAAGTTGCCGTTGGAATCTGCCTGATTCATTTCACCAAAACGGTTGCTGTAAAGATTATAACCGTATTTTGCAACATACTCTGCATCGAGCATTGAAGCATCAATTTCACCGTTTTCATCTAAAATATATGCAGATGCGCCAACTGTGTAATATACTCTGATTGGGTCAACATCGTCTTTGTTTGTAGTATAGGTTGTGCCCTGATTGTTAACTACCTGGCTGTAAACGAGAGGTAACGCTTCTTCGTTTATATATATCCAGAGTTCCTGTGTACCCGCACCGGTACGAACAAGGGTTCCGTCATCATCATAACCTAAAGGATATGTATGAATTAATTCAATAGAAACACATTCACTCAAAATGAAATTGTAATTCATAACCGGATGAGTGATAGTTGCGTTGTTGTCAACTACTGTGAAAGGTGTAGTTTCTGTGCGCACCATATTTTCATCTGTATGTGTTGTTGTGCCTGCAGTAATTTCATATGTCTTACCATAAAGTGTCAAAGCTTTGAAATCTTTAACTTCCATGTATTCGCCAATGAAATCTACGTAGGTCAAAGGTGTTTCAGCCTCTACACCACCCTGTTCAACTGTGTCAGTAATAGGATGGAAGCCGCCTGATGTGATGGTTTCAACGATAGAACCGAATGTATCCTCCAAGCTGCCGACCTCACTACTGTCAACTGCGTAGTACTGGTCAACATAAGCAATATTCTGCTGAATATCATTTTTTGTAACTGCACTTCCGGTTGGAAGCTGTTCAAAATTCCATGTGTAGCGGGAATTTACATTATCAGTTTTCTGCAAGGTATCTGTTTTTTCTACCCACTGGTTGTACCAGGTCCATGTTGTTCCTGCAAGACCTGAAGTTGCATCAACAAAATTTTCTTTAGGATTCATAACAATCAAAGCATCGGGCTCTGATGCTATATCAACACCGATACCATAAACGGTGGGAAGCTTGCCGTAAGTATCTTCAATAGCAGCCTTATTATATGAAGCATTAAGAAGAGTACCAAGTGCTACACCTGAAGTGAGTGTGTTTGACTCAGGATGGAGTGATGAGCCATTGGCAACATTGCCATACCAATTTGTGCGAACTGCCATGTCTGCCACGCCGTCTGTAAGAACGATAACAACGGGTGTTCTGCCTGTTGCATCTGTTCTTTCTGACAACAAGCTCATACCGGTATCAATACCTGCCTGAAGGTATGTGCCCATCTGATAACCTGTGTTGGTATTGCTTATTGTTTTTTGTGATGTAAGACTGTATGCTGATGCGGTCATTTTACCATCACCGCTTGTTACTTGAACGCCGCCATTGGCATCAGCACTGGGCTTTCTTGATATTGATACGCTGAGAATTTCATCATTTGAACTGTAATAATCTAAAGGAAGTAAAACAGTTGAACCTGTTGAATATGTAACTACGGCAACGCGGTTATTTCCGTTTGCATTGAGTATGCTGCTGAGCAATTCATTTGCTGCTGAAGTAACAGTTTCAAGTCTTGTTGTTGTACCTGTTGAATAACGACCCATTGAAGCGGAGTTATCAAGGATAACAACAACGTCAAGATTACTGCTGCCGCTGTTTGTTGTGGTTGATACCGATGTGGTTGAACCTAATGCTGAATAAGCAACAAGGAAATCCGAATCATTTTCTACTGTACCGATACCATCTAAATCAACATCAGTATTAAATACAGATTTATCAACCCACACGCGTCCTGCGTAACGGTTACCGTCTTCATTTGTGCCAAGCATATCAGCATAAGAATCGGCTGTGCTTGGGTCAACGATTGTATTCGTTGAGTTTGCCGCTATTACTGTAATCGGCACATAGGTCATAACCAACGCTATGCAAAGAAATACGCTGATAAATTTTCTTAAGAAGTTTTTAGTCATTTGAGTTACCTCCTAAACAGATTTTGTTCTCGTGATGTCGGCAAATGCCGATTTCTTTGTGTTCTCCGGAAAAATGAATACAGTCTCCGCACCAATTTTCCTCTTCTTGTCCTTTTGCGGTGGTATAGTGTTCACAACAATCTTGAATTTGAGTTACTAACATATGACCGTTTTTCGCATATAGCGGATTCAGTACAAGGTCCGGAAAAACAACTACCGGTGGATAATGCTCTCTTTCGAAATCTTCATAGTATCCATATTTCAGTTCAAAGGTATGACCTTCAACAGTTATCTTTTTATAAAGGTCACCTTCTTGGGGGATTCTTTGATTTGTTACCATACTATGTTTCTCCTTTGCAAGAATTGAATAACATAAAGAAAAAATCCTCTATACCATTGCCATGACAACAGTATAGATGAAAGTTTTTCAAAAATCATCATTCCGGAAAAAGAAAAAAAAGATGATATTTTTTAAATATATGCAATTAATTCGGAGCGTTTTATAGACCCCGTTTTATTCTTCGCCATTGATATCAGCGTTTTAACTGTAGACTTTGAAATATGAAGACGTTCAGCAATCTCGTTATCTGAAAAGCCGAATGCCGCAAGTCTTGCAACCTCACGCTCACGAATAGTAAGTGATGTTGAAACATTGTTTTTCAGTACATAATTATGTATTGTTGCCCAACCCTCATGCAATTGCTTATGAAGCTCTTTTAATTCCTTAAGTGCTTCGGGGTCTGCAAGAGCAAGTCTTTCATCAAGCAGATAATCAAGCTGTCTGCGATGCTCGGCGAGAGGTCCAAAAAGTCTGTCCGGCAAAGCAATGGCTATTGCTTTATCTATATGATGAATTGCCATTTCTTTATTTCCGCCATTATAATAAGCTACAGCCACCAAAAGTCTTAAATAAAGCTCTACCATTACAGTTTTGTCAACCCTTGCCTGTGTTATAAAAGGCTCAACCATATGGGGCAACATACTAATTACAGACATACCACCAACACCGTCGTGCTGACGCTTATTCATTGCAATTTCTTGGGCGAAAATCATAAGATATTTGGTGTAATACACCTTTGCGGCAGGGTGAGCGTCGGCAGGAAGGTTATCAAAGCACCCCTTTTTAAACCAATCAGGGAAGTCTTCAGTATCACGAATAGCAAGGTTAACCGTAGCAAGGGATAAAGACAAGATATCACGGTCAATATCGTTTCTGCAAGGGGCTTCACAAATATGTTTTTTAGCCTTTTTCCAAAGTTCAATGTCACCTTTCCACATAGCACACATTGCCAAAAGCATTCCGCCTGCAATAATGGCATAAAAGCCTGAATGTGATTTAAGAAAATAATTAGCATATTCCATAACACTATCTATTTCGCCGCGGCTATATGCAATTTCAGCCATAAAAAGTGTTTGAGCCTCTTGCTGACCTGTCAGCTTTTCGGTGCAGGCATCGGCACCGCCCACTGTATCGTAAAGGTCGGTCATGTCAAGATAAGGACTTTTTCTCGGCATTTTAAGATTTGGACTGTAGGTCTGACTTGCATCTTTTTTTGATGGATATGTTGCGTCCTCAGGAATCATCCATGTGCGTTCCCAAAGCTGTGCGCCTTGAATTTCACCGCGTTTACACAAATCCTGAACACGACGAGTAGTTACTCCCCACTTTTCAGCCGCCTGTTTTACGGTTATACGGCCCATTGTTTCGCCCCTTTTCTTCGTTCAAACGAAGTTTATTTCGTTACAATTATACTTCGCCCGAACGAACTTGTCAAGAAATATTTGTATTAAATTTCCAATTTTTTATTTGCGTTTTTATATTTCAGACAGATATTTTGAAATGTTGAAAAAACAATCAAAACACTTATTGCAGTTGAACTTCAGTAAATGCTATTTTAATCTATTAGTTCTGTTCAACGCGTATGGCAACATTCACCACACAAAAGCACTTAACTTTTTATTTTTACTCTTTACTGTTGCGGATTTTCGTGTTAAGATTACATTATAAATTCACGGATGTAGGGGTTTTACATAATGGAAGTTTTTTCAACTGCTATTGAGGTAATTGGTATTATTGCGTTTTCCGTTTCGGGAGCAATGGTGGCAATAAGACGAAAGACCGACCTTTTTGGTGTTATTCTTCTTGCAATTCTCACCGCTATGGGTGGGGGTCTTTTGCGTGATATGATTTTCAGCTTTTCACCACCCGTAATTTTCGGTTTAAAATGGTATCTTCTTATTTGTGTAATTGTATCGATTATTGTTTTTCTTATTGCGAGAAAATACAGCAAGACATATTTGGAAAATGAAACTAAAATTGAGCACATCAACGACATATTCGACGCTTTGGGACTTGGCATTTTTGCGGTTATGGGTACTAAAATTGCATTGGAACACGGATTTGGCGAGGATGCGATAATTACAATATCCTGTGGTGTTATTACCTGTATTGGCGGAGGTATTATCCGCGATGTACTTACAAAGTCAATCCCCTTTGTGCTTGTAAAACGAATTTATGCCATTGCGGCGATTTTAGGCTCAAGCGTTTATTATGTAATGTATCTGTTTGAAATAAATGACGGCATTGCAATTGTTGCAGGTGTACTGGTGACATTTATTTTGCGACTTCTCGCAATGATTTTCAAATGGAATATGCCAAAGGCGATAGAGTGAGCAATAATATCGAATCTCTCCAGTGCCTACAGCGGTCTCCCTTTGACAAGGGAGGCTTTTTTATATTTACAATTTTTTTGGTAAATATATAATGAGGTGTATTTATGAGTGGTGTTATGAAATTTTTGGCGGGGCTTGCTATCGGTGCGGTTAATGTGACTTTGGGTGCAGGTGGCGGAATGCTGACTGTACCCTTATATAAAAAAATGGGAATGAGTCAAAAAGAGTCACAAGTCAATGCGGTTGCGACGATTTTGCCAATTACAATAATTAGCGCGGTGATTTATTTAATCAACGGTAGTGTTTCGATTTCTGACACTTATATTTATTTAATACCGGGACTTGCGGGCAGTACACTTGGAACATTCGTTATTAAAAAGACCTCAAACAAATTTTTGACCGTTGTTTTTGCGTTGTTTATGATTTGGGCGGGAGTGAGGTTATTCTTTAAATGAACACTATTATTTCGATTATTGCGGGGTTTTTATCGGGTCTTATAGGTGCTATGGGCTTTGGCGGTGGCGGAGTTTTAATCATTTACCTTGCGGTTTTTATGAACACACCCCAATTACAAGCGCAAGGCATAAATCTCATATTTTTTATACCCTGTGCAATTCTTGCAACAATAATTTATACAGTTAAGAAACAGATTGATTACAAATCCATTCTGCCCGTAATTTTAGGCGGAGTTTGCGGGGCGATACCTGCAAGCTTTCTATTAAAAAGCATTGAAACGGGCTATCTTTCAAAAATCTTTGCCGTATTTTTAATTCTTATGGGAATTTATTCTATTTTCAGATTGAAGAAAAAGAAATAATGTGATAAAATTACCCTATCCAAATATTAGGTGGGATGTATTTTATGAAAACATTAAAAAAAGTTTTATTGGGAATTGGCATTTCCGTATTATCATTGGTAATCATTGCAGGTATTGCGTTTATGATTATCAAGGTACCTACACTCACAATTGATTTTTCACAGCAAAGTGAACTTACGGGCAGAGCATCGGGATTTCTTTATGGTATGGCAGAAGATGATGTTCCGACAAGTGAAATTACTGAAAGTATCGCCATTAACACTCTTGCCACAAAGCCTGCGGGCGGTCTTCAGCACCCAATCGGTGATGTTGAGCAGGTTGCAGAAACATTTACAGATGCCAGCGGTGAATATCTTTTCATTTATACTCAGGATATGTACGACACATGGTATTATCAGTTTGACAGCCTTGAGCTCTACAATGAGAGAGTTAAGACAACCGTTACCGAAATGGAAAATTCAGAATACAAAGATAAGCTTGTTTATTGTATTTACAACGAAATGGATAACGGTGCGTGGTTTGGTGACCATTGGGTAGAAGAAAACAGATACAAATTCTATGACGCATGGCTTTCTACATACAATGTTGTTAAATCAATAAATCCCGACGCTAAAATTGCGGGTCCCGGTCACGCAGGATACAACTATGATTGGATTAAAGAATTCCTTACATATTGTAAAGAGAATAATTGCTTACCCGATATAGTTGTATGGCACGAGCTTGACGGTGGAAAATCTGTTTATTGTATGGAGTACCGTTTTGAAGAATACTACTCAATGTGTGATGAGTTAGGTATTGAGCGTCTTCCTATCTGCATTTCCGAATACGGACTTATGCAGACAAACGGTCTTCCCGGCGAATCTGTAAAATGGATTTCGCGTCTTGAGGCTAATGATGTTTACGGTTGTGTGGCTTACTGGCGACTTGCAAACAACTTGGCTGAAACTGTTGCTGACGATGTTACTCCCAACTCAAATTATTGGGTTTACAAGTTCTATGCCGATATGAAGGGCAACGAGCTTGAGGTTGCTGAATGGGATATGTTCCACAGTAATATCGGCAACTGGCTTGCCGGCAAATATCCTTTGATGAACAAGGGCTTTATCGGTATGGCTTCATTTGACGAAGAAGAAAACAAGTTCTATGTACTTGCAGGCGGCAGTGCAGAAGACAGTAAAATTAAAATTGAGAATATCGACGAAAATTACTTCAAAAACGGCGACAAAGTAACAGTTAAAGTTACTTATGTTGACTACAAAGGTCTTGGCGGTGCTGTTTATGCTCCCGAAGAGTGCATGACAGCGGTTGTTAAGGTTTCGGGAAATGCTATTAAATTCACCCTCCCCTGCGAAGCAGAAAGTCAGGCATATTTCATTGAGATTACACCTTATGACGGCGAAGAAGAATCGGAAAACGAGAACAGAGCCGTTCGTTATGAGGCTGAAGATGCGAAATTCGACGGTAATGCTTGGGTACCTGAATGGATTTCATATGCAAGCTCAGAGGGCTTGGTAGTTAAGGGTCTTGACAAGGACAGCACAATTAAATTTACAGTTGATGCAGACGAGGCAGGAACATACGACCTTGACATTGTTTATGCTAACGGTGCAGTTGAGGCAGGAAGAATAACGGCTGACGCACAGATTTTAATAAATGGCACAGAGCAGGATATTGAGTTCCCCTCTTCTATTAAAGACGAGTATATGGAATGTGTCACAATTACTGCTGACCTTAAAAAAGGCAAAAATACAATTCATATAAATGTGCTTAACGATGCAATTCTTACACTTGATTTTATTGATGTTGAGTTATCAAATGGAACAGAAGAAATCTACTTCGCACCATTACAATCAAGAAATGCAGTCAGTGGAACTTCACCGGCGTATTCTGTTATTGTTCCAAATGACGGATATTATTTATTTACTGTTGAGAATAGCAGTGATAAAACAATTATCATAGATAGTTATAAAACTGAACTTTCTTCCGACAATCTCGTATATTTGCACCGTGGATACAACAAAATCACATTCAATGGCGGTACGGTACTTAAAAATATTGAATCCGTTGTTAAAGAGGATTTAAGTGTTATCACTCCTAACGATATGACAGTTCATAACGGTGCTACACTTGAAGATGATGAGAATACAACAAGCGGTAAGAAAATCGGTTGGATTGCATCCGATATGGGAAGCTACGCTACCTTCAATGTAAATGTAGAAGAAGCAGGATATTACAACTTCACTATTGAATACGCAAACAACGAAGAAGGCGGATTCCACGCATACAATGTTGACCTTGTTGAAAGATATATTTCAATATCTGTAAACGGTGAAAAACAGGGTAATTTCTTCTTCCGCAACACATATAGCTGGGAGACCTATAAGACAAAGACTGTTGTACTTTATCTTGAAGCAGGCGACAACGAAATTAAGCTTGCAAATGATGGCTCATACAGTTTCAATAACAATGTTACTTATGCTCCCAACATTGGTGATATTTGGGTAAACGAATTCTAAAAATACAGTTAGAAAATACTGTTAATAAATTAACAAAAAAGGATGCTTTTCGGCATCTTTTTTTGTTATTCCGCCAAAAAAAAATTTAATTAATTCTTTTCTATTGATAATACTAATTTTATGAGGTATAATTATGACAATAAATTACAATGGGTAAATTTGTTATTTATATGAATTTTAAATTGTGTTTTGGAGGCTAAAAACTATGAAAGTACAGTTTACAGAAACCGTATTGAGAGATGCCAACCAGTCACTTATTGCTACAAGAATGCCCTTCTCAGACTTTGAGCCCATTCTTGAAAAGCTTAACAGTGCCGGTTATTATTCTCTTGAATGCTGGGGCGGTGCAACTTTTGACTCTTGCCTTCGTTATCTCAACGAAGACCCGTGGGTTAGACTTCGCCGTATCAAAGAAAAGTGTCCCGACACCAAGCTTCAGATGCTTCTTCGCGGACAGAACCTTCTCGGCTACAAGCATTATCCCGATGATGTTGTAAGAATGTTTATTAAGAAGAGTATTGAAAATGGTATTGATGTTATCAGAATATTTGATGCTCTTAATGATGTTCGCAATATCAAGGTAGCAGTTGACGAGACAATTAAAAACGGTGCAATTGCATCAGGTGCTATTTCTTATACAACAAGCCCTGTTCATACACTTGAAAACTATGTGGCTCTTTGTAAAGAAATGAAAGAAATGGGTTGTTCTACAATCTGCATCAAAGATATGGCAGGTGTTATGACTCCCGTTGAAGCAAAAGACCTTGTAAGTGCAATTAAGGATGCAATGCCTGAAATGCCTGTTATTCTTCACACTCACTGCACAACAGGTATGGCATATATGACAATCCTTAAGGCTGTTGAAGCCGGTTGTGATATTATTGACACAGCAACATCTTGCTTCTCAGGCGGTACTTCACAGCCTGCAACAGAAACAATACACGATGCTCTTACCGGTCTTGGATATGAAACAGGTCTTGACAGAGATACATTGAAGGCTGTAAATGACCATTTCAAGCCACTTCGTGATGAGTATCTTTCATCAGGTCTTTTAAAGCCAAAAGCACTTGTAACTGATACAGATGCATTGACTTATAAGGTTCCCGGCGGAATGCTTTCAAATATGATGGCAAACCTTGAGGATATGAATGCTCTTGACAGAATGGAAGAAGCTCTTTTGGAGATTCCTCAGGTTCGTAAGGATATGGGTTATCCCCCACTTGTTACTCCTCTCAGCCAGATGGTCGGTAACCAAGCCGTTACAAATGTACTTGTAGGCGAAAGATACAAGAACATTTCTAAAGAAATCAAGGCATATATTAAGGGCGAATACGGTAAAGCACCCGGCGAAATCGACGCAGACCTTCAGAAGAAGGTTCTTGGCGATGAAGCACCTGTAACTTGCCGTTTTGCTGATACTCTTGAACCGGCGTTTGAACAGACAAAGGCAGAGCTTGGCGACCTTGCTAAATCTGACGAAGATGTACTTTCTTATATCGCTTTCCCCGCACAAGCTGAAAAGTTCCTTACAGAGAGAGCTGAAAAAGAAAAGAACACATTCAAATATTCAATCAAAAAGGTTGATTAAGGAGTGACTAAATATGGATATATTAGAAGCTCTTAACATTTCACTTACAGGTTTTGTAGTTGTTCTTATTATTCTTACACTTCTTGCAGTTATCATTGTTATACTTTCAAAGATTGTAAGAGCCGTTGAGGGCATTGCAGATAAAAAGGATGACAATGTTGAAGTTTCAACGGAGGCTCCCGTAACATCAGCACCCGTTGTTTCTGCTCCTGTTGAAACAGCTCCTGCAATGGTTCCCGTGAGTTACGGAAATTATCTTGAGCTTTACAAGACTGATGAAAAAAGTGCCGCAACAATAATGGCAATTGTAAGTCACGAAAGCGGTATTCCTCTTAACCGTCTTCAGTTCACATCAATCAGACTTATTGATGATGTTGAACTTTATAAGACTGACGACAAAACTGCCGCAACAATAATGGCAATCGTAAGCCATCAGAGCGGTACTCCCCTTGACCGACTTGTGTTCAAGTCAATCAAACTTATTGAGAATTAACAAAGGAGATTTTTGAAATGAAATATGTTGTTACATTAAACGGAAATGATTATGAAGTTGAAGTAAATGAACTTAACGAAGCTATGGTAACATCTGTTGTTCCCACAGCAGCACCCGTTGCAGTGGCTCCCGTAGCACCTGCTCCCGTGGCAGCACCTGCACCTGCAGCAGCACCCGTAGCAGAAGTAGCTCCCGCTCCCGCAGCAGCACCTGCACCAGTAGCAGTTGGCGACGGCACAAAGGTTACTGCTCCCATGCCCGGCACTATTCTTTCAGTTAACATTTCAAACGGTCAGGCTGTTAACGAAGGTGACGTAATCGTTATCCTTGAAGCTATGAAGATGGAAAACGAAATCGTTGCTCCCTGTGCAGGTACAGTAAAGCAGGTTATCGCTACAAAGGGCGCATCAGTTGCTACTGACGAAGTTCTTGCAGTAATCGGCTAATCGAGGCGAATCACAAATGTCAATTATAAACGCACTTCTAGAACTTTTAAGCCAATCACAATTTGCCAATCTTTCATGGCAGAATTGGGTAATGATAGGTGTATCGTTTGTTCTTCTTTACCTTGCTATTGTAAAGAAATTTGAACCGTTACTTCTTCTCCCCATCGCATTCGGTATGCTTCTTGTAAATATTTATCCCGAAATTATGTCTGACCCGCTTATGATGTCGTCTTATGAGGGTGAGGTCGTTGAAGGCGCACATTGGTATGACACGGGCGTTTTAAGGCTTATATATCTTGGTGTTAAATCAAGTATTTTCCCATGTCTAATCTTTATGGGTGTCGGTGCAATGACGGACTTCGGTCCCTTGCTCGCAAACCCTTCAAGCCTTTTACTCGGTGCGGCGGCACAGCTTGGTATATATGTTGCATTCATTATTGCAATTATGACGGGACAATTTACTCCCCAAGAAGCAGCATCAATTGCCATTATCGGCGGTGCTGATGGTCCTACGGCAATCTTCCTCACAGGTAAGCTGGCTCCACATCTTTTAGGACCTATCGCCGTTGCAGCATATTCATATATGGCACTGATTCCTCTTATTCAGCCGCCTATTATGAAATTACTCACCACCAAAAAGGAAAGACAAATCAAAATGAACCAGCTTCGCACAGTAAGTAAAGCTGAAAAGATTATCTTCCCCATAGTTGTTACTGTAATTTGTGTTCTTCTTATTCCCGACGTCGCTCCCCTACTCGGTTTCCTTATGCTTGGTAACCTTTTCAAAGAGAGCGGAGTTACAGACAGACTTTCAGATACAGCGCAGAACACACTTTGCAACATAATAACAATTCTTTTGGGTGTTACTGTTGGCGCTACTGCTGAGGGTAAAACCTTCCTTGATATTAAAACTCTTCTTATCATCGGCATCGGTTTGCTTGCCTTTGCTTTCTCAAGCGCAGGCGGTGTACTTTTCGCAAAGCTTATGAATGTTGTTACCAGAGGTAAGGTTAACCCCTTGATTGGTTCAGCGGGCGTTTCAGCCGTACCTATGGCAGCTCGTGTTTCACAGGTTGAGGGCAGAAAATACAATCCCTCTAACTTCTTGCTTATGCACGCAATGGGGCCGAATGTTGCGGGCGTTATCGGTTCTGCGGTTGCCGCAGGCTTCCTTCTTTCACAATTCGGTTAATCCCAAAACACACAATATACAGAAAATCCCCACTGAAAATTCAGCGGGGATTTTTTATATCTTTACGGGAATTGGTTTTTTAATTTTTATGCTTTCGGGTGTTACCTCACATTGATAAGCCAATACATTTACGCCCTTTTCACTGACCTCTTTCAAGGTTTCTGCAAATTCGGGATGAGTGTCACGATTAGGTTCGAAGTGTTGCACATTATCCATCTGAACAACAAACAGAACATAGGCTTTGTAGCCCTCTGTAACGGCTTTTTGCAATTCTTTTAGGTGTTTGATTCCTCGTTCCGTCGGAGCGTCAGGAAAACGCACTACACCGTCATTTTCGAGGGTTACACCCTTTACCTCAACAAATATTTTATCTGTTTTGGTTTCAACATATATATCAAAACGCGAATTGCCATATTTACATTCGGGTTTCACAAAGGTTATGTTATCAAACAACTCGAAAATATACTCAACTGCAACATCATTCGCTATCTGGCTATCCATATTGATTAGCCTTTCGCCCTTTTGCACGGCAATTAAATCATATTGAGTTTTGCGGTTGGGATTATCGGATTTTTGAAGATATACCGTTGCACCTTTAACGAGCAATTCTTTACATCTACCCGTATTTTTAACATGACAAACCTCTGTTTTTCCGTTTATAATCACATTTGCAATAAAACGGTTGGGACGGTCTTGGAACTCCCCTTTTACAACATTGTTATAATTCATAATTCACCAAAAAAAGACGGTGATAGACACCTACCACCGTCCTGTAATTTAAATTCAAAATTATTTAACAGCTTTTCTTTCAGCGATTTCTTTAACCATTTCAGCTTGTTTCTTCTCAGTAATTGTGTAAAAGAGCATTGGAATGATTGTACCAACCATACTAAGAGCACCAGCAAGAATAAGAACATTCCAAAGAGTTTGCTCACCATCTGGTGTAATAGCAGGTGTTGCTTCAGGGTTAATACCTGCCCAGCTAAATGCCATAACACCAACAAAGGCACCAACAGCCATACCAACTTTATTGATAAGAGTCTGCATTGCGAAACAGATACCTTCGCCACGTTCACCTGTTTTCCATTCAAGATAGTCAACTGTATCACCAATCATAGCATAAGTGATAATATTGTTAACACCCTGTGGAATACCAAGGAGAATAAGTCCGATTGCGCAAACAACAAGCTTCCATGGAGCATCGTAGCCGATGAAGTACATTGCAAACATTACAACTGCACCAAGCACGTGAACACCGATGTATGCCCATTTCTTTGTAAATTTCTTTGTTAACCAAGGAACAAGAAGTGATGCTACAAGACCACCTGGTACAACAAGAAGAGTGATAATACTATACAAGCCTTCGTTCTTAAGAACATACTTAGCGAAGTAAAGACCACCTGTGTATGTATAAACCATTCTTGCACCACCAAGAACACCTGAAATAACAATGAGAAGGAGTTCTTTATTCTTGAAAAGAAGCTTCAAGTTATGGCCAAAGCTTGGTGGGTCATCATCAGTTGTGAAACGTTCTTTTGTATGTTTAAATCCATAGTAGAACATTGGAACTGATACAACTGTGAATACAACAGCACAAATGAAATATGTCCATTTAAGAGTGTCAGCGTTCTGCTGAATGTATTCAGGTAAAACATTACCAGCTTCGTCTCTGAACTTTGCTGTGATACCATTTGTAAGAATTGGAACACCAACTGTTACGATACCAGCACCAAGAGTACATACAAGACGTGTAATTGTAAGAAGATTACCACGAACAACAGTATCATTTGTCATACAAGTTGAAAGTCCCCAATATGGAACGTCGGCAATTGTATAAGCAACTGACCACAATGTGTAAATAACAGCAACAATAACAAATGTATAAAGCTGTTTTGCAGGAAGAGGCAAGAAACAGATAATTGTCATTATCGCAATCGGAATTGCCATCCATTTAAGGTAAGGACGACATTTGCCCCACTTTGTTCTTGTTTTGTCAACGATTGAGCCCATAATTGGGTCATTAAGTGCGTCAAAAATACGAACACCAAGCATCAAGAAAGCAACAGCAGTTGCACCGTTAATTGCGCCAAAAATTCCGCCTTCCTGAATACTACCAAAAAGAAGAGCGTCGGTCAAAAAGATTGTAAGATATGAGCCGATGATTGTACAGATAAAGTTCTGGCCAAAGCCTGTGACAGCATAAGCAATAGCTTCTTTAGGTTGAAGACTACTCTTATCCTCAGGATTTGTGCCATAGACTTTATGCAAAAGGTCATTGATTTTCATAAAATCCCTC
>CAZTLU010000018.1:0-25957 GCA_964614605.1 uncultured Eubacteriales bacterium | reverse complement strand
GCAGCGAATACTGACATTGGCACAAGAATCATAGCCAACGCAATAATTACGCTTAAAGTTTTCTTCATCATGTTTTTCATGATTTTTCCTCCTTTTATTTCGAGCAATTGCCAACAGGACTTGACAATTACATAAAAATACAAAGTTATTTTATCACCATTTTATTTACAATGCAATATAAAAAATCCACTTTTTTCATATTTTTTAGAAAAAAGTGGATAATTTTTAGTATTTATGCATACTCACCGCGCCAAGTAATTTCAGTTGCGGGATATTTACCTCTCTTTGTAGGCATTGCACCAACATTGATTATAATCACGTCACCCTTTTGAACTTCTAACTCAATGTATTCGTTACCGTTTTCATCAGTGAGTACATCAGCTTCAGTTGTTCTCTGTGCGGAATTTCTATTATTTGTAGCGGACAAAATACTGTCAGCAGTTGCTGTCATATAGAAACGAATTGTACCTGTTTTTTCAGCGGTATATTTATAGTAATATCCGATTTCAACACCTGCTGAAAGACTTATTTCAATATCCTTATCAATTGTTTTAACAACCTCGGGATTTGCATAAGTGCCCTTGGGATTTGTGAAGATTAACTTAAAAGATTTTGCAGAAGAGCCTGTGTTACCGATTTCAAAATAAACAGCATCACTTGCCAAGGCTGCGGGAACCTTAAATGAAACCTTACCGTTTTTAGCGGTGTATTTTGTACCGTCACAGATAACATAAGCATCAGCATCGTTAATTGTAAGATACATTCCGCCTACACGATAAATACCGTAATGAAGGGATTTACCTGCAGGAACCTTAACAGTAGTTAAAGTCATATTGTTATCAGGGAACTCAAGATAAGGTTGGCTTTCACTGCCTGCACCTATAATTTCTTCACCTGAAGGATTTGTAGCTGTGGGCTGCTGGACTGCGGTTGTGCCAGTGTTACTACTGCTGTTTCCTTTTGTTGAAGCCTCTTCAGTAGTGCTTGAATCTTCTTCCGTTGATGAATCAGTTTCATCCGTACTGCTTTCAGTTTCAGAAGTTGAAGACGATGTGTCATCAACATCATTATTCTCGTTTACAACATACTCATTAGTTGAAATCGTAGTGTCGGGGTCTGCATTTGCAGGCTCATTGCCTGTGCCGATAACTACTGCAACAATTGCAACAACTACAACCACCAAAGCAACGCCAACGCCGATAAATACCTTTTTATCGACACTTTTAAGCTTTTCTATAAGGTTTTTCATTATGCCACCGCCTTCAATACGAGTGTGTATTCTGTGGTGCCGTCTTCAAGATAAATCTCTGCGTCACCTGTGTACTCGTAGCCTTCGGGACAAGACATTACAGATAATTTGTAACCGTCTGTAATTTCAATACTGAATGTTGCAACACCATTGTCGTCTGTTCTTGCAGGAACGCAAGCCTCTTTACAAATCTGCACCATAACACCTGAAACAGCGTTTCCGCCCTCGTCAACAACTGTAACCTTTAAGCCCTTATTTTCAACTGCAGTGTCGTTTTCTGTCTGGTCGTTTTCAGCTGTAGTGGTTGTTGTGGTTGTTGTAGTTTCGCCGTCATCATTGTTACCGCAAGCACAGAAGCAGAGGAGCATTCCGAGAGCAAGCAAAACCGCTAATACTTTCTTTAAATTTTTCATTTTCTATACCTCTTTATAAAAATTATTGAATATCACTTAAATTTCTTACTAAAGTTTGTTTGTAATCGTCGGCAGTGAAAAACTCAAAGACCTTTGTAAAGTCCTCTTTGCTTGTCACCATACCCTTATGAATCAAACAGATTGTGCCGTAACGGTCAATTACAACCGTTGTGGGATAAGCCGTTAACTGCATAATCTCTGCCCAAGCCGAATCTTCTGACGCCATGGGGAATGTAAGATTATTCTCAACAGCATAAGCAGAAACTGTAGCATCTGTGCCATCATAGGGATTTATTGCAATTAACGCAATATCATCCTGATAATCAATGTATGCTTGCTGCAAATATGGGAATTCCAATTTACAAGGGCCACAGTTTATAAACCAAAAATTAAGTACAACTGCCTTTTTTGTTTTGAGAAGTTCGGAAATTTTGTAGTCTTTACCGTCCGTTGCAGTTACGGTGAAATCGTGAACCACACTGCCCAATTTATAGGTAACGCCTGTCATATCAGTAGCATCGCCAAGAACAATTTCAAGTGAAATTGTTGTATTTTCGCTGTTGATTTCATAATTAGATTGAAGCTTATAACCGTCAGGAACATCATTGAGAACTGCATAATAGATTTTTGAAGAATCTGCACTGAAGGTTACTGTACCTTCACTGTCGGTTTCTGCCACCCACTGAAGACTTTGCATTTCTGCATCTTTGTAAACCTCAACAGTTATATCCTCAAGTGGCATCCCGCCAATAGTTTCTACTGTGACGGAATACATTGTACCCGAGGTTTTATTATCTTCTCCCGAATTATCACAACCCGAGAGAAAGACAGTAAAACTAAAGCAAAGGGCAATTGCTACACACAAGCTTATTATCTTATTTGTCATTTTCAAATGCACCTTATTCAGCATAGCAACACATCAAAAGCCAAGCAATTTCAGCATTGATTGTGGCATCATTATTACCGTTTGCATCTTTAAATAAATATCCGCTGCTTTCAATATTCCACCAGCCAACATAATCACCGCGTTGCTGAATGATATATTTCAAGTCTTCTGTAAGAGGATAAACGCCCTCAGTTTCTTCTGCATATTCAATGTATTCAAGAAGACATTCTGAATAGCTTTCTTTCTTTACAAATTCGCCGTCTTCATCAAAGAAATACTTTGAAACACCTGAACGGTCGAGTATTGTTTCGAAGCAAGCAATATAATCGCAATCTTCTGCTAGACGAACAAGCACCAAAGGACCGTTTGCTGAATTTAAATGATAGAAACCGTCAGTTTCATTATAAACAATATTATATGTATCTGTTGATGCAGTTAAATCAAACTCTTTGATTTCTACACCTGCAGGTAAAGTATATTCAGAAAGTTCAACGGTTTTCTGATAAACTGTCCATGGCTCATCCTCTAAAGTTTTAATTGCATCGCCAAGACGGTTAATAGCAAGAATACAATTTTTGGAATCTGCATCCAAAGCATCTATACCGATTACATATGCAGCGGTTCCACCATCACCCGTGCCAATCATGCTTGCACTTACAGAAACAGTAAATTTGTTATCAACTACCTCTGCCGCACTTATTGTCTGTACAAAATGAGGTGCACCATAATAACCGATTTCTGTTTTTGCATCACCGATTATTGAGAATTCATAATTTCCTGCCTGTGTGGGTGTGAAAAGGAAATAATTTCTGTGTTCAGCTGACAATTCAACATATGTACAGCCTACAGATACCGCATATGCTTCGTATTCGCCCTCACCTACATAAAGTGCTTGTGGGTCCGATGTGATTTTGTTAGCCAAAATCACATCAATCTCATTCTCACTTGAAGTAAGCTTTGCACCCTCTTCATAATAATAGCCATCTTCATTATCTGTGAAAGACAATGCAACAGTATAGTCACCTTTAGGCAATTTCTTGGTTGCAACACCGTTTTCATCACAAGCCTGCATAGCAACCTGTTTACCATTCTGCATAAACTGAACAATTATGCCTGTAGAATAAGGATTTCCAAGTGCATCTTTAACAGTTACTTTATATGTTTTGTTGCCACCGCAAGCAGTAAGAGATAAAAGCATGCATACTGCCAAAAGGATAGCTACAAAGCCTTTAATTTTTTTCATTATTATCAAACTCCTTCATATTGAAATAAAGAGTTGTTAAATTATTTACCTAAATAATCGTAGTAATAGCAAAGCTTAATCCATGAATTATCTACACCTTCAAAGGTATATTTATCCATAAGAAGCTGAAGCATTTCTGCAAGTCTTTCATCAACTACTACGCAACCGTTGCGTTCGTCACTTGACTTGATAACCTTTTTAGTATAAGCACGCATTTCTTCTGTAAGGTCAGGACCGTCACCGTGATAACGACCTGCGAAAACATCTTCAATCTGATAGATTTCTGCGTTTTCATCGTAGTCTTCGCCCCAAAGTTTCTTGAGATATTCATTGGTCTTTTCAACATCATTGTCATTCTGTGCCATGTATGCAAGAATTTCGCCGTCTGTTTCAGACTTAGTGAAGTCGAAGCCGCCCATTTCAATCATTTCAACAATTGAACGGTCGAACACACTTGTAAGACCTGTAAAATCAGCATAAATCAAACTGTTATCTATTGATTCGTAATACTGACCATTTTTAAGCACAGGAGTAATACCACCTGTGATAATGTCATACATTATATCTCCGGTTGCGTCACTGTCGTAAGTGAAATATCCTGGTGCGCAAGCACGGAAGAGTTTGTAGGAAGAACCAAGATATTCTACATCGTAAGGAATTGTACCTGTTGCATAAATATCCCAGTACGCCATATTGATATAATATGACTTTCCTGCTTCCATATAATAAACCATTGAGCAGTTTATTGTATCAGTATACATTCTCTCGTCGTGCTCATATACATAAAGCTGTTCACCGTTTTCATCAAAAATCCAAGCATCAATACCCTCTTCATAATCACTCTTTGATGTGAAACGGTAAACACCTGATTTTGAAGGCACGAATTTAGAGAAGAGACCTCTCGGGATAATGGCTCTGTCATAATAGAAATAGTTTGTTGAAACATTTTTACCAAGCTTTGTTTCATATGCAGAGAATATTGCAAGTCCCTTTATGGGGTCTTCAAGCTGTTCTGCACCCTTACCGTATACCTGATAATACTTACAAACCTTAAGCCATTCGTTTTCGTCATCCTCAAAGCCTGCAACCTCTGCTACCTGCTTGAGCATTTCTGCAAGTTCTTTGTTAACGGTACAAACACCGCTTAAGCTTGAGTTTGATGCGTAAGAGAAATACTTAACCATTCCCAAGCCGCCTTCATCTTCATATGCATAAAGGCTTACGCCGTTTTTATCTGCATCGCCGTTATATACGATATCATAAAGAGTTTCTTCTTCATTGAACTGTGTATAGTTCATAAGGTCAGCAAGAAGTAACGGACCGTTTGCAGAGCCAACATGATAATAACCATCTTTTTCGTTATAAACGATATCTACATATGAATATGTATCACCGTCGTCTTTAGTGACTGCTGCCTGACGAGGAAGATATGTTGCAACATCAATATCGTCTGCATCAATAACGCGCATATTGTCGATATAAACTGTATCGTCACCCTCTGCGCCATCACTATCTTTCAAGAAGCAAAGTGCAATCTCATAAGTGCCGTCTTCTTCAGCCACAACCGGATAGCATGACTGCCATTTTTCAGTTTCAGAAACACCTGATATCTGGAAAATATCTTCATCGTTTACAATTACATATAATATATCGCAAAGCTTTTCAGAGGAAACCAAATAATCAAAGCCAACCGCCTGACCTGCTTTAAGCTCAACATCTGCATACATAATGGCATATGAATCATCAATGCCGGTATTGGAAGCGTATATACAAGACTGACCAAGCTTTTCGCCCTCAATAAACGGCCAAATATATTCAGCGTTTTCATCCTCTGTTTCAGGACGATATGTTACATTGATGCTACCCTTGTTAATTAACTCTGCAATCTTATCAGAGGAAGGCATTTCAACATTGGGCTTAATTTGAGTAACCAAATCACTGATTCCGTTTTCGCAAAGCATCTGCTGATAATCTTCAGCAGTAAAGTGGTCAAAAGCACATACCCAAGGTCTTTTACTTGTAATTGCGCCTGACTCAACAAGACAGATTACGCCGTAACGGTCAATGAAAACAGATGTGGGATAACCCGAAACACTAAAGGTATTCGCCCATGAAGAAGGACAAGCTGCCATAGAGAAAGATAACTGATATTGCTCCTGGAAGGTTTTAACTGCATTGTTATCCTCCATAGGATTCAAAGCAATAATTTCTACATTATCCTTATAATCTGCATAAACTTCATTCATCAAGGGGAATTCTTCAAGACACCAAGAACAAGTTGTATACCAGAAGTTTAATACAACCAAATCTTTCTTTTTAAGAACATCTGAAAGCTTTACTTCACTGCCGTCTGCAGCCATAACGGTGAAGTCATACATAACATCACCCATGCCGAGAGTAGCGGTTGAAAGGTCTTCGTCGGTGATAAGTGATGAAGTTAAAACAATTTCAGCACTTTCATCATCAAACTTATAGCTTTCTTTTACTTCATAGCCCTTTGCTACACCTGAAAGCACAATAGCATATTTACTGCTTTTAGGAATATTGAAGCTAATTTCACCATTTTCGTTTGTCTTTCCGTAATCACGCATATTTTCAAGATTTTTGCTATCATAAACATACACGTCAATTTCAGACAATGCCATTCCGCCCGCAGTTTTAACACTTACATTGTATGTAGTATTTTCTCCTGTAGGTTCACTGCTAAAGGAATCGCCGCCACCTAATACAACAGCAGCAACTATACCGCCCGCAATGGCTAATACTAAAACACATGCGAGAACGATTAAGAGAATCTTTTTCTTTTTGTCAAGAGCCTTAACCTTTCCCAATAATTCTTTAACTTTTTTCATAGTTCCTCCTATTTACCCGTAAAAGTTAATTTTGTCATAAGGGCACATTTTGCCTTATAATTCAGTATATTTTACCATAAATGGTATTTAATCGTCAATACATAAAATGATATTATTTTAAAACATTAAAGTATTATCACAGAGAAACACCGAACTGCGCCGGTTTCAGCGAAGTTCGGTATCATATTTTGCTATGCGGCATCCTCCGATTCTTGTTCTGCTTCCATCTCTTCTACAGTATCTAACATTCTCTCAATGAAAATTGCATAGCCTTTTGTGGGGTCATTTACAAAAACATGCGTAACGGCACCAACAAGCTTGCCGTTTTGTATTATCGGTGAGCCGCTCATTCCCTGAACTATTCCGCCTGTTTTCTCTAAAAGTGCCTTGTCAGTAACCTCAATTATCATATCTTTATTAACTGAATCTGAATTTGAATATATCTTTTTTATTTCAATATCATAGCTTTTAACTCCGCCGTCATCAAGGGTACAATATATTTGCGCTTTTCCCGTTGTTACTTCTTGTTTAACCGCAACCGGAACCGCTTCAGTTTTATCTGTTTGAGTAAACCCGTAAACACCCTTTTCATTATTAAGACAAAGCTCCCCAACGGATTTACCCGTAATTACACCGCAAAGCTCTCCTACACTACCCGTGCTGCTTTTATAAATTCCGTTTACATAAGCCGAAAACACCTCGCCATTGTTCATCGGCATTATTTCGTTAGTATCAACATCGTAAATCCCGTGCCCAAGACCTGCAAATGAATCCGTCGACGAGTTATAAAATGTGACTGTCCCAAGACCTGCCGTACTGTCTCGTACCCAAAGTCCCGCTTTATATTTGCCTGTTGATTTTTCTTTACAGGTTTCAAATGTTATTGTGAGATTTCTGTTGTTACGCACAATATCGAAAGTCATTTTCACACCACTGCTTGCTTCAATTTTCTGTGCAAGGGATTTTGTTGAAGTTACTTTTTCATTATTAACACTTTTAATTATATCCCCCACTTTCAGACCTGCCTCTTGTGCGGGGTTAACTTTACCGTTTTCAGTTTCTACCGCATCGGTATCAACCACAAGCACGCCATCAGTATAAAGCTTAACGCCGAAAAGTTCTCCGCCTAAAATAACATATTTTCTTTTTGAATTTGTTATTTCAGCAGTTTTTACGGGAATAATATTAAAAAGTTCAATTTCAGCTTTGTTCTGTGAAGCTCGGGCAGTCCCCGACGCGACATCTGTTTCGTTTTCATAATTCAAGCGAAACAACGAAATGCCGAAAATACTTTTAAATTCATAGGTTGAATTTTCAATTGTTGTTATTTTATCGGGTATATTTTCTTGTCCGAAATACACCAGAGAAAATACAATTATGCACAATGCAGTGCAGATTGCAGAAAGAGTTTTAAAAAAATTACACAAATGCTCACCTCCGTGCGACTTGAAGTTTAACTCTGCTCACTTTAGCCGCACTAATAATCTTCCTCATAAGTTGATTATTATTTGAGGTAAAAAAATCGCCTTACGGTGAATTTTCTCTAATTTTGAAAATACCGTAAGGCAATTATTATCTGTAAAATTTTGAAATTTTTTCAACCGTCTGCTCTGCTGAACATCCGTTTAAATCAAGAATATAATCGGCATATTTTTCATAAAGTGGTACTCGCTCGTTAAAAATATCTTCAATAGTTTGATTTTTTGAAGCAGCAACACCGCGGGTACTTATATTATCAAGACGTTTTTTGATTTCATCAAGAGGAACATTGAGATAAAAGATTTTTCCATCTTTTTTAAGATGTCCTATTGCATCTTCACGGAAAATCACACTGCCACCCGTGGCAATAACGCAGTTTTCACAATCAAGTGATTTAACTGCTTCTGCTTCACAATCAAGGAAGTATTCGATTCCGTCACTATCAATTATATTCTGTAAAAGGCGTTTTTCACGTTGCTGAATAATCAAATCAGTATCAACAAAGCCGATACCCAGAGTTTTTGCAAGTATAACACCGACTGTGCTTTTACCACAACCCGGCATACCAATAAGAATAATATTTGACATAATTAAATTGAAATCTCGTGAGCAATCTTGTAAAGGTCAAGGTCAAGAGACTTTGTCATATTAAGAGCTTCAAAAATATCAAAATCAACAATTTCTGACTTCTGCATTGCAACAACACGATTTCCGATGCCGTTTTTAAGAAGTTCAACTGCCTTGTAACCCATAAGGCTGCCTGCAACTCTGTCGCGCACTGTAGGATGACCGCCACGCTGAACATGACCCAAAACAGTTGCTCTTGTTTCAACACCTGTTTCAGCCTGAATACGCTTCGCCATTTCTTCAACGCCGCCTACGCCTTCGGCAACAATTATGATGAAGTGCTTTTTACCTGTTTTCTGAGTTCTGAGCATTCTGTCGATAACATCACGCTGAAAATCATACTCAACCTCGGGGATAAGTATTGTTGTAGCACCGCAGGCAATACCTGCATTAAGAGCAATATAACCTGCACGACGACCCATAACCTCAATAACTGAACAACGGTCGTGAGACTCTGTAGTATCGCGAAGTCTGTCAGCCATTTCAAGAACTGTATTCATTGCGGTATCGTAACCGATTGTATAATCGCTGCAAGCAATATCGTTGTCGATTGTGCCGGGAACACCAACACAGGGAAGTCCACGAAGTGATAAATCGCGTGCGCCTCTGAATGAACCGTCACCGCCGATAACAACTACGCCGTCAAGGCCAACCTCTTTTGCAACATTAAGAGCCTTTTGAAGACCCTCTTCAGTTTTGAATTCAGGGCTTCTTGCCGAATAAAGAATTGTACCGCCGCGGTTAATAATATTGGAAACGCTACGAAGGTTCATTTCATACATATCACCTTGCATAAGACCGTTATAACCGCGTCTTATGCCCATAACTCGAAAGCCGTTTTCACAACCTGCACGAACAACTGAACGGACAGCCGCGTTCATGCCCGGAGCGTCGCCACCGCTTGTAAGAACACCTATAGTTTTCATATTTATCACCCTTTAGACTTTTGCTAAATATTACCACATTGAGCCTATATGATAACACAAGAGCAAATAAATTGCAAGTCATAAATTGACTATTTTTGTAATATTACATTCTGAGCACCGGCAATATTTTTTAGCCCGTTAATTAAGCTTTCATCAGCCAAAATCTTTTTTGACGGAAAATATTTTTTACTGTCTGCAAAATAGAAATAAAGCGGTATATCCCCTGCTTTTGAATTATCCTCAATATATTTTGCACATTCAAAATACATTTTACTCTGATTATTATCAACTCGGACAAATAATCCGACTTTTCGAGTTTGTTTATCCTTAACGTTTTCGGCTGCTTCAGCGAAATCAAGTATAAGCTTGGTTTTTTCTTCTTCACGAGCCGACAATCTGCCACCTGCAAATACAGCAACACCATTATTAAAGGTATTGGCATATCTTGCAAAAAGCTTTGGGAAAACAATAACCTCAATTGAACCCGAAACATCTTCGAGTGTGACAAAAGCCATTGTTTCACCACTCTTGGTTTGCTTCCTTGTAATGCCGTTAACGATACCCATAACCTTTACAGAAGCACCATCTCCATATTTGCTATCATAATCGTCAGCATTGACAATATCAGTTATTTTGTCACACTTAAGTTTTTCTATAAGCTCTGCATATTCTTTCATAGGATGTGCAGAAATATAAAGTCCTGTCGTTTCTTTTTCCATAACGAGAAGTTCATTCGTTTTGAATTCTGCAACGGGCTTCATGACATATTCACTTTGCGCGGTATCCTGAAGCAAATCAAAAAATCCAATTTGACCATCAAGATTTCTGCGTCGGCTATCGTCAAGCTCATCAATAATAAACGGAAGATTATTGAGCATTTCATGTCGGTTGCTCCCCAAGCCGTCAAGTGCACCGCACTTTATAAGACTTTCAACTGCTCTGCGATTAAATCCCTTACCATGAACACGCTTGCAGAAAGAATAGAATGAAGTATATTCACCCTTGAGCTTTCTCTCTTTAATTATTGTATCAATAAAATCATGGCCGAGATTTTTAATTGCAAGCAAGCCGAACATAATAGTCTTTTCGCCCTTTACATTTGGGGCAAAGGTTTTATAGCTATAATTTACATTGGGAGCAAGAATTGTAATACCATTACGCTTGCAATCCTCAATATAATCGGCAACCTTACCTGCATCGTCAAGCACACTTGTAAGTAAAGCTGCCATAAATTCACAGGGATAATAGTATTTAAGATACGCCGTTCTGTAAGCTACAACAGCATATGCTGCCGCGTGGGATTTGTTAAATGCATATGAGGCAAACGACGACATATCGTCAAAAATCTCATTTGCTACATTTTGCGGAATTCCGTTTTTTGCACAACCCTCGCAGAAAAATGTTCTTTCATCCTCGAGCACCTTATGCTTTTTCTTTGACATTGCGCGGCGTACAATATCCGCTCTGCCGAGAGAATACCCCGCAAGTGAACGGAAAATCTGCATTACCTGTTCCTGATAAACCATACAACCGTAGGTAACATCAAGAATATCGCGAAGCATTGGTGTTTTATATCTTATTCTGTCGGGATTATGACGGTTTTCAATATAACTGTCAATTGAATCCATAGGACCGGGACGGTAAAGCGAAATAACCGCAATAATATCCTCAAGACTTGTAGGTTTAAGTCGCATAAACACGCTTCTCATACCGTTTGATTCACATTGGAACACACCGTCTGTCTGTCCTGCCGTGAAAAGAGAATAAACCTTTTGGTCATCATAAGAAATTTTTTCAATATCAAAATTAGGATTTTTTCTTTGAACTGTTTTAACACAATCATTTATAACAGTGAGAGTACGAAGTCCCAAAAAGTCCATTTTGAGAAGACCCAATTCTTCAATGGTTGTCATTGTAAACTGTGTAACAATTGACTCGTCATTTCTGGCAAGCGGAACATAATCGCTTACGGGGCGGTCGGTAATAACAATACCTGCCGCATGAGTTGAAGAATTTCTAGGCATTCCCTCAACACTTTTCGCGGTATCAATCAGTTCTTTGATTTTTTCATCACTGGTATAAAGTTCTTTTAACTCTTCACTGTCTTTGAGAGCATTTTCAATCGTAATGCCAAGTACTCGTGGTATCTTCTTTGCCACATTATCAACTGTGGCATATGAAAGGCCCATTGCCCTGCCCACATCACGAAGCGCCGCACGGGCTTTCATTGTACCAAAAGTAACAATCTGTGAAACATGGTCCGCACCGTATTTATCTATAACATAATCAATTACTTCCTGACGGCGTTCGTAGCAAAAATCCACATCAATATCGGGCATACTGACTCGCTCGGGATTTAAAAAGCGTTCAAAAATTAAATTATATTTTATTGGGTCAATATTTGTAATTCCCATACAATATGCACATATACTGCCTGCGCCCGAGCCTCTGCCGGGGCCTACAGGGATACCGTTGTCGCGTGCATATTGAATAAAGTCAGCAACGATAAGGAAGTAGTCAACATAGCCCATATCGTTGATAACTGACAACTCATACTCAAGGCGGTCAATATACAGTTGAGCGGGATTTTCACCGTAACGGACTTTAAGTCCCGCGTAACATTTTTCTCTGAAATAATCATAATGAGATTTGCCGTCGGGCACCTTGAAATTCGGAAGCTTTGTATTACCAAATTCAAAATCGAAATTGCACATATCTGCAATTTTCTGCGTATTCTCAATAGCTTCAGGAGCATACGGGAAAAGTGAACGCATTTCGTCTTCGGTTTTAAGATAGAAATTGTCACTTTCAAACTCAAGTGAATTTTCTTCGTCAATTGTATGGTTAGTTGCAATACAAATTAATATTTTCTGTGTCTTTGCATCTTCACGGTTAATATAATGAACATCATTTGTGACAACTAAAGGTATGCCGGTTTCTTTTGAGATGCGCATAAGACCCTCGTTAACATGGACTTGCTCATTTATACCGTGATTTTGCATTTCAAGATAATAATTGCCCTTGCCAAAAACTGATTCATACCATAATGCGGTTTGCTTTGCACGATGCATATCACCATTTGAAATTGCCTTTGGAATTTCGCCTGCCAGACAAGCCGAAAGTGCAATCAAGCCCTCGTGGTGTTTTTCTAAAAGCTCACGGTCAATTCTGGGTTTTGTATAAAAACCGTCAACCCATGCAGATGACACCATTTTTATAAGATTTTTATAACCCGTTTCATTTTTGCAAAGTAAAACAAGGTGGTGGCGTTCTGAATCTATACCGTGAACCTTATCAAAGCGTGAGCGAGTAGCAACATAAACCTCACAACCGATGATTGGTTTAATACCGTGTTTTTTGGCAGCCTTATAAAAATCCACCGCACCGAAAAGATTGCCGTGGTCTGTAATTGCAAGGGCGGTCTGTCCCCTCTCCTTTGCAACAGAACAAAGCCTGTCAAGACGGCAAACACCGTCAAGCAAGCTATACTCTGTATGCACATGTAAGTGGACAAAAGACATATTTATACCTCAAAAATTATTTGGTTACTTTTTCATAAAAATCAAAGCAGTCAAATGTTGCAAAATAATCTGCGGGAGTTTCAGCACGGCGAATAAGCTCAAAGCTACCGTCTTCTTTAAGAAGAATTTCCGCTGATTTAAGCTTGCCGTTATAGTTATAGCCCATCGCAAAGCCGTGAGCACCTGTATCGTGAATATAAAGCAAATCGCCCATATCCACTTTGGGTAACATTCTGTCGATTGCGAATTTATCGTTATTCTCGCAAAGTGAGCCTGTTACGTCATATTTATGGTCACATTCTGCGTTTTCTTTACCCATAACTGTGATGTGGTGATATGCACCGTACATTGCAGGACGCATAAGGTTAACTGCGCAAGCATCAACTCCGATATACTCTTTATGAGTATGCTTTTCATTGATAGCTCTTGTTACAAGTGCGCCGTAAGGAGCAAGCATAAATCTGCCCAGCTCTGTGAAGATTGCAACATCATCCATACCTGCGGGAGTAAGCACCTCTTCATAAACTTTTCTTACACCCTCACCGATTGCGAAGATGTCGTTACCCTCCTGTTCGGGACGGTAAGGAATACCGATACCGCCTGAAAGGTTGATAAATTTGATATGTGCGCCTGTTTCCTCTTTAAGCTTAACTGCAACCTCAAATAGTGTTTTTGCAAGTGTTGGATAATACTCATTTGTAACTGTGTTACTTGCGAGGAATGCGTGAATACCGAATTCCTCTGCGCCCTTAGCTTTAAGAGTTTTGAATGCCTCAAAAAGCTGTTCGGTTGTCATACCGTATTTAGCGTCACCAGGGTTATCCATAATATTATTGGCAATTGAGAAATATCCGCCGGGATTATAACGACAGGAAATTTTCTTTGGAATATAGCCCAATGTCTTTTCAAGAACATCAATATGAGTAATATCATCAAGGTTGATAATTGCGCCCATATCGTCAGCATATTTAAACTCTGCGGGAGGTGTGTCGTTTGATGAGAACATTACATCGTCACCCGTAGCCCCGATTGCCTTTGAGAGCATAAGCTCGGTAATCGACGAGCAGTCACAACCACATCCGTAGTCCCTTAAAATATTTATAAGGAATGGGTTGGGAGTAGCCTTAACTGCGAAATACTCTTTGAATCCTTTATTCCAAGCAAATGCTTTCTTAAGATTTTCAGCATTTTTGCGAATGCCTGCTTCGTCATAAAGATGGAAAGGAGTTGGATATTTAGCCGCTATCTCCTCAAGCTTTTCTTTTGTTGTAAAAGGTGTTTTGCTCATTTTTATTCTCCTATATATTCTTCAATATATTTTTTTAATGTATCAAGTCCTGCGCCTGTTTCAGAAGAGAAAGGAATTATTCTCTCTTCGGGCACAAAGCTCATTTCTTTTTTTGAATTTTCAATTCGTGAATTATATTCGCTCTTCTTTTTCAGCTTATCAGCTTTAGTCATCACAACAATGAACTCATAACCATTTGCCTGTAAAAACTCCATCATCATTATGTCGTCTTTAGTTGGCGGATGACGCATATCAACAAGCTGAACAACGAGTTTGATGTTGCGGTCGGAGTTGAAATAGCCTTCCATCATTTCTGCCCAACGCTGTTTTTCGGTTTTTGCAACTTTTGCATATCCATAACCGGGCAAGTCAACAAAGTTGACATTTTCTGCTTCATAAAAATTGATTGTAATTGTTTTACCTGGAACTGAGCTTACACGCGCCAAGCTTTTGCGCTGAAAAAGTTTGTTGAGAAGAGAACTTTTTCCAACATTTGAGCGACCTGCAAAAGCAATTTCCGGCAAATCACTCTGCGGCAACTGACTGAAAGTTCCGTAAGCCGCTTTAAATTCTGCTTTATCGTATCTCATAATTTACACCAAAGCTGTTTTGAGTACATCGTCACCTGTTGAAGCGAAAACAAAATTCAGCTTTTCTTTTACCTTTTCATCAATTTTTTCCAAATCACTTCTGTTGGCTTCGGGAACAATCACGGTTTTTATTCCTTCAACATAAGCCGCCATTGTTTTTTCACGAAGTCCCCCAATTGGAAGAACCCTGCCCGTGATTGTAATTTCGCCCGTCATTGCAACATCAGCTCTCACCTTACAACCTGAAAGAGCTGAAACGAGTGCGGTGAAAATTGTCACACCTGCTGATGGGCCATCTTTTGGGACTGCACCCTCGGGAAAGTGAATATGGATATCTTTATTATTGTAGAAATCCTTATCAATTCTATATTTTTCCGCATTTGTACGAATATAGCTTACCGCCGCTTTTGCTGATTCCTTGATAACATCTCCGAGAGAGCCTGTAAGTTCGAGCTTGCCAGTGCCGTCCATAACTGCAACCTCAACAGTAAGCATTGAGCCGCCTACTGAAGTATAAGCAAGACCGTTTACTACACCAACGCGATTTTCTTTTACGGTATCATCGGGTTTGAATTTTACGGGACCCAAATATTTTTCAAGTTCATTATACTTTACTGAAACCTTACCGTCATAGCCCTTTGCATATTCAACTGCGATTTTGCGAAGCACCGATGCAATCGTTCTTTCTAAAACACGCACGCCTGCTTCTTTAGTATAACCGCTTGCAATATCCTTGAGCGCTTTATCTGTAATTTTTACATTTGACTTTTTAAGTCCGTTGGCTTTTAACTGCTTGGGTACTAAATGATTTTTTGCAATATTGAATTTTTCTTCGTATGTATAACCCGGCAAATCAATGATTTCCATTCTGTCAAGAAGCGGAGCAGGAATTCTGCTCTTGTCATTGGCAGTTGTAATGAAAAGCACACGGCTCAAATCATAAGGAATTTCAAGATAGTGGTCAACAAAAGTATTATTCTGCTCGCCGTCAAGCACCTCCAAAAGTGCTGATGATGGGTCACCGCGATGGTCAGAGCCTAACTTGTCCACCTCATCAAGAAGAATAAGAGGATTTGAGGATTTTGCAGACTCAATTGCCTCAATAATTCTACCGGGCATTGAGCCGATATAAGTTTTTCTGTGACCTCTTATATCCGCTTCGTCACGGACACCGCCCAAAGAAATTCTTGCATAGCTTCTGCCCATAGCACGAGCCAAAGACTTTGCGATTGAGGTTTTACCCACTCCCGGAGGACCTGCAAGACAGATAATCTGACCTTTTATATCTGGATTTATTTTTCTTACTGCAAGAAATTCAATAATTCGCTCTTTTACATCACGAAGTCCGTAATGGTCTTCGTCAAGAATTGACATTGCATTTTCGATATCAAGGTTATCGTCTGTGAATACATTCCAAGGAAGTCCTACAACTTTATCAAGATAATTTCTTATAACCGCAGCTTCGGGACTTGATGACTGCATTTTCATCATACGGTCGCATTCTTTAAGAAGCTTTTTCTCAGTATCTTCTGCAAAACCGATAGCTTTGATTTTTTCTTTGTAGCTTTCGGATTCGCTTATTGCTCCGTCTCCCTCGTTAAGTTCTTCGGAAATGGCTTTAATCTGTTCGCGAAGATAATATTCACGCTGATTTTCTTCCATTTGCTCCTGAACCTTTTCATTGATTTGTTCTTCAATTGCAAGCAATTCAATTTCACGGGTAAGAATTACACAAAGTCGTTCGGCTCTTCTTAAGGGATTGAGCTCTTCAAGAAGAGATTGCTTTGAGGAATACTCAAGAGGAATATTTGAGAGTATATAGTCCGTAATTTCAGAAGCCTCTTTACGCACGGAAACTCCTACAATGATATCGGGAGGAAGTTTTGGTATGAAATACGCATATTCCTCAAAAATATCTGTAAGTCGGCGCACAAGAGCCTCTTCGTAGATTTTATCCTCTGCTACTACTTTTTCCGTTTCAATCTTGTGAACGATTGCAGAAATATAAGGATTAGCCGATGCAATATGAATAAGCTCGGCGCGGTAAAGTCCGTGAACAACAACGCGCAATGTGTCTGTACCCGGCAGCTTCATAACCTGCTTGATTTCACAAACCACACCCGCAGTATATAAATCGTCATAGCGTGGGTCATCACATTCCATATCCATTTGTGCGGCAAGAAAAATATTGGTTTTCTTTTCCATTGCGGCACGAACTGCACGAACGGACTTTTGTCTGCCAACATCAAAATGCATAGTCATTTCAGGGAATATTACAATTCCTCTCAAAGCCACCATGGGCATCGAAAAGGATTTCTCATTGAATTCATTAAATAAGTTTTTGCTTTTTTCCATAGATTTAAACATATCACTCCTATTGTTGAAATTATATTATATAATAAAAACCATTTTACTGCAATAAATTGAATGAATTTTTTTAAAAAATTGATTTCTCGTAAAGATTGTTAAAATATTGAATATCTTTTTCAATATTTAATTTAAATCGATAAAATTATTTGTTAAAATTATAAATAACTCCTTGACATTTAGATAATTCTCTGCTACAATACGGTCAATACGCAATCGAAATATCATATACTGATTGTGAAAAAGTATTTTTTGGAGGTCTTTTTTATGGCAAGAGTTTATAATTTTTCAGCAGGTCCCTCAATGCTTCCCGAAGAGGTACTCAAAAAAGCTGCGGCAGAAATGCTTGATTACGAAGGCAGCGGTCAATCGGTTATGGAAATGAGTCATCGTTCAAAGGTATATGACAGCATAATTAAAGGGGCAGAAAAGCTTCTTCGCGAGCTTATGAACATTCCTGATAACTATAAGGTTCTTTTCTTGCAGGGCGGCGCATCAACACAGTTTGCGGCAATCCCCCTCAATTTTATGAATAAAAACGGTAAGGCTGATTTTGTTATAACAGGTCAGTGGGCTAAAAAAGCTTATCAGGAGGCACAAAAATACGGCGAATGCAATGTTGTAGCATCTTCAGCTGACAAGACATTCTCATATATCCCCAAGCTTGATAAAGAAACCTTTACAAAAGACGCAGATTATTTCTATATATGTATGAATAATACGATTTACGGTACGGTTTATCACGAATTGCCTGACACAGGTGATGTTCCGCTTATTGCTGATATTTCTTCCTGCTTCCTTTCAGAGCCCATTGATGTTTCAAAATTTGCAATGGTTTACGGTGGCGCACAGAAGAATGTTGCTCCCGCAGGACTTACAATCTGTATTATCCGTGAGGATATGTTAGGTAATACAAGAGATATCACCCCCACAATGCTTAATTACAAAACTATGGCAGATAATGATTCTCTTTATAACACTCCCCCCTGCTACACCATTTACATCTGCAAGCTTGTGCTTGAATGGCTTAAAGAAATGGGCGGACTTGAAGCGATGAAAGAGAGAAACGAAAAGAAAGCAAAGCTTCTTTACGATTTTCTTGATAACAGCAAGATGTTTAAAGGAACTGTTGTTCCCGAAGACCGTTCGCTTATGAACGTACCTTTTGTTACAGACAGCGAAGAGCTTAACGCTAAATTCATTAAAGAAGCAACAGAAGCAGGATTTGTTAACCTTAAAGGCCACAGAACAGTTGGCGGTATGAGAGCATCAATTTACAACGCAATGCCCGTTGAAGGCGTTGAAAAGCTTGTAGCATTTATGGCTGATTTTGAAAAAGCAAATTCATAAGGAGTAATTATTATGTACAACATACTTACACTCAATAAAATTTCTGAAACAGGACTTTGCCGTTTCGGCAACCAATATAATTGTTCAACCAACGCAGAAGCTCCCGACGCAATTCTTGTGCGTTCAGCTTCAATGCACGATATGGCATTGAGCGAAAACACCCTTGCAATCGCCCGTGCAGGCGCAGGCGTTAACAACATACCTGTTGATAAATGCAGTGAAGACGGAATTATTGTATTCAACACTCCCGGTGCAAATGCAAACGCAGTTAAGGAGCTTGTTATCGCAGGACTTTTACTCTCTTCAAGAAAGGTTATTCCCGCTATTGAATGGGCGAAAACACTTAAGGGCAACGGTGACACAGTACCAAAGGATGTTGAGAAAGGCAAGAGCGCTTTTGCAGGCCCCGAAATTCTTGGCAAAACCTTGGGTGTTGTAGGTCTTGGTGCAATTGGTATTCTTGTTGCTAACACTGCTGCGGCTCTTGGAATGAAGGTTATCGGCTACGACCCCTATCTTTCAGTAAAACAGAGTATAAATCTTAATCATCATGTTAAATTCACAGATGATTTAAATGACATTATTACAAATTCAGATTACATTTCTCTGCATGTACCCCTCAACAACGATACCAGAGGTCTGGTGAATAAAAATTCAATCACTCAAATGAAAGATGCGGTTCGTATTCTCAACTTTGCCCGCGGCGAGCTTGTTGATACAAACGACATCCTTGAGGCTTTACAGAATGGTAAGGTTTCAGCTTATGTGACAGACTTCCCCAATGATGCAGTTATAGGTGCCCCCGGAGTTATTGCAATCCCACACCTTGGCGCATCAACTCCTGAATCAGAAGACAACTGTGCAATTATGGCAGTAGACCAGATTGCAGATTTCCTTGAAAACGGAAATATTGTAAATTCCGTTAACTTCCCTGCAATTTCATTACCTGCAAGCGACAAACACAGACTTACCATTGCCCATAAAAACATTGCCGGAATTGTAAGCAAAATTACATCTGCATTCGCTAACGAAGATGTAAACATCGACAATATGGTTAACAAGTCAAAGGGCGAATACGCTTACACAATTGTTGAAACCGATACAGAGCCCTCACCCGAAGCAATTGAGGCGCTCAAGAAAATAAGCGGAATTATCAGAATTAGAGTTTTGAAATAATCTTAATATAAGCAAAGAACCGATAGCAATTAAGCTGTCGGTTCTTTTTTGTCTGCATTTTCCTGCGTATGTATGATTTCACTGTAATTGCGCTTTATATCAAGTCTGTCATAAAACTTCTTAACACGAAGATTTACTCTGAATTCCCGATTACAGTTAGGGCAGAAGAAGATGCCTCTGAACGATTGATTCATAAACTTCCACTTTTTCTTAACCTCAACCTTACCGCCACAGATGTCACAGTAACAATTAAAGAGATTTTTGTCGATAAGCGGGTCGTTTTTATCCTTGATTACATAGGGTTTGAAATCAAGACGGGCATAGAAATCCTTATCACAAGCCTTAATAAACTCGGCAAGCTTATCGGCATTAAACACCTTTTTGAAACATTCCGCACTCAAAAGACTATCGTCGAGAGCTCTGTGATGAGGATACTTCTCGGGGTCAATCTCAAGACACCCTGCCGCATAAGAAAGACCTGCCTGCTGTATATTTTCCATATTTATAAAGCATTGGCAAAACTTCTGCAAATCTGCATATTTTTCTATAAATTCAATATTTTTTATATTGAGAAAATATTTGAAATTTGTTTGCAGTGTGCGGATATCAGTATCTCCCCAAGTCATTATGAGGGCATCCTCACCCACCCAATCTGCAAATTCTTTGATGACTTGTGAAAAAGGCCGACCGTTACGCACCTCTTCATTTGTGATATGTGTAAGATTTTTAATTCGTGAACGAAGTTTTTTTGACACCACGGGTTTAATCAGCTCTGAAAAAGTATCAACCGTATTTAAATCTGCATCAAGCTTAACTGCGCCAATTTCAATTATTTCATTTATAAACTTTTCAGCGGACTTCATATAAGAATTGTTCCACTCTAAATCCATTATTATATAATTCATAAACCACCCTGAACAAATTTATTTTATATGAGAATCGAACTGTTCTTTTGAACAGAAAAATCTGACTCCGCTGCCTATAAGCGCGTTTTCAACATCTTTTTTACTTATCAAATCATTATTAAAATCAATATCGAGCAATGGTTTGAGAACGAAATCCCTCTCCATCATTCGAGGATGAGGCAAAACAAGTGTATCTGTGTTCTTAACCTCATTTTCATATAAAAGTAAATCGATATCAATTATGCGAGGACCGTTTTTTATTGTTCTTACTCTGCCAAGACCTGCTTCAATGCCTAATGCGGCACCGAGAAGATTATCCGAAGTAAGCTTCGTTTCGACCTCAACCACAATATTCAAAAAGTCACTCTGGTCGGCATAGCCCACAGGGTCTGTTTCATATACATTTGAACACTGTGTAACTTTTGTAAGCGGTAAAAGGTTGATTGCATCAATAGCGTCAAAAAGGTTCTGCATTCTGACACCTATATTTGTGCCTATACCCAAATATGCTTTCATTATCTTATCCTCTCAATCTCTACTGCCACATAAGAAAAATCGGCTTTAATTGGTGCTTCAGGCTTTTTGAGAAGAATTTTTAAGGTTTGTATTTTGGGAAATTCCTCAAAAAGAGCATCTGCTACACGCTGTGCCACTCTTTCAAGCAAATCATTCTTTTCACTTTGTGCTACTCTACGAACTGATTTAATGATTTTGGCATAGCTTACAGTATCATCAACATTGTCAGTTGCACAAGGAGCTGACAAGTCAACGCCCGCCTCTATATCAAATACAAAATTCTGCCCGTCAACCTTTTCTTCGGGATTAACCCCGTGATAGCAGAAAAGCTTTAAATCCTTAACAATTATTTTATCCATTTCAACCTCTTACCACCGCGTCAGCCATTTTCGCCGCCAACACATTTTCTTTAACATTATGCACTCTTATAAAATCAGTACCCCCTGCTATTGCCAACACATCCGCGGCAATTGTGCCGTAAACTCTGTCATAGCCGTCAACACCTGTAGCGTTTGCCACTACACGCTTTGATGACAAAGCAGTGAGTAATGCGATATCTTTTATTTTTAGATTATTTATATTCTTAACAAGTTCAATATTCTGTTCATTCGTTTTTCCGAAGCCTATACCCATATCAAGCATAATCTGATTTTTGCTAATGCCGAATTCACTGCATTTTGTGAGCATATCGTTGAAAAACGAAATTACATCTTCGGTAATTGATGTTTTGTATTCGGGTACTATTTGTGCGTCACCGCCACCGGTGTGCATTATTACCCAACCGCAGTTATAATCGCGGACAAGCTTTGCCATATCCTTGTTGAACACGCCGCTTACATCGTTAATTATAGACGCGCCGTTATTGAGAGCATATTCTGCCACCTGCGGATAAAAGGTATCAACTGAAATTATTGCTCCTGTTTCATTATAAAGCATAGGAAGATAATTTTTGATGATATTCAATTCCTCGTCTGCTGAAAGCTGAATGCTTCCAGGGCGAGTTGATTGAGCGCCGATATCGATTACATCTGCACCATCTTGTAGCATCTTTTTTGCGTGCCCAAGAGCTTTTTCGGGAGAATTATATAATCCTCCGTCAAAAAAAGAATCGGCGGTCACATTGAGAATACCCATTATATAAGTCTTTTTCCCGAGAGAAAAATTAAAATTTTTACCTGAAAACATTATTTTGTTCCCAACAGAGTCATTACCTCGGCTCTTGTTCGTGCGTCCTTTCTTATCCATCCTCGAAGTGCTGAAGTGCGTGTTTGTGAGCCTGCTGCTCTTATTCCGCGCATTGTCATACAAAGATGCTCAGCCTCAATAACAACTGCCACCCCCTTGGGGTTCATTTCCTTTTGAATGAAATCAGCTATCTGCGCAGTAAGTCTTTCCTGAAGCTGTGGACGACGCGCATAACTATTGACGATTCTTGCAAGCTTTGAAAGTCCAATTACAAGGCCATCGTCATTTGGAATATATGCAATATGTGCTTTACCGACAAAAGGTAAGAAATGATGTTCACACATTGAATACATAGGAATATCGCGTACAATTACGATTTCGTCACTTTGACCCTCACGGAACATTTTAAGATGCTTTTCGGGATTTTCGTTAAGCCCTGAAAAGATTTCTTCATACATATTAGCAACGCGTTTTGGTGTTTCAACCAAGCCCTCGCGGTCGGGGTCTTCACCTATTGCTATTAAAATTTCGCGGAATGCCCGTTCAATTCTTTCTTTATCCATTTTATCAACCTTCTTTAAAAATTAAACATAAGTAATCGTATCCATCAAATGTATAATATTCGATTTCATCTTTCCGTAAATTCCTGCCACTCATTTCAACAACATCGTCCACGAAGTCAAAAAACTTATAATTATTATTTTCAAGCTCTGTAACTGCTTTTGTAAGTTCATCTTCATTAGCGAAAAGTATTTCAACGGTATTATCACTACTATTTTTCAGTGCTTCAGCTACCGGAGAAATAAGAGAGCTGTAATTCTTGAAGCTTTCAACATACAGATTATTCATTACAAAATAATTTGAGTTCATATATACGCAGTTGTTCTCGGCAGGCTCAATATTAAAATGGTCGCGTGAAATAAATTCATCTGTTACATTAAAATACATATAACTGTAATCAGTTTCATTTCCCGTATCATTCCATGTAGCATCAAGATGATAGTTTTTACCATCAATTTCAACGATATTCCACATATGCGGTTCTGTGCCCTCTTCGGTTTTACCATCGCCTACTACGAGATAATTGTCAATTCCCGCTCTATCAAGAAGCACCTGCATTGCGCGGGAATAGCCCTCGCAGATTGACTTACCATCAAGCAAAGCACTATACGCAGTGTCACCGTATCCTCCTGATTTTACCATAGTTGCTTCATCATAAACAACATTTTCGCATATGTAGTTATGAAAATACAGCTCTTTTTCATAATCAGTACCAAAAACTTCAGAACCTTCAATAATTTCGTTTATTTTTTCGTCTAATTCATTTGATATCCGTTTGGCTTCTTCTTCAGTAAAACGGTAGACGGGAATAAATTCCACCGAGTCTTCATAATCTAAAAATCGGTAATTTGCGGCCACCCAGAACAGTTCCGAATTATCATAAAGAACCGCGATAAGAATATCCTGAAGCTCTTCTTGAGGAATTTCAAGTCTTCTGGACTCTGAAAAGTTATTGAGCATTGAATAAATCATTATATAGACCTGCTTTTGCTCACTATTCAGGCTATTATAATAATAGAATGTTTTTGTGCCAAGCTGATTTTCAAAGTCAATCTGTTCTTGCTCGGTAATTCTGTCATCGTGAATTTGCTTCCAATCAATGAATTCTTCAAACTTTGCAACAAAAACACCACCGAATACCATAAATACCGCAAAGAGAATTACTATAAACATTGATATTTTTCGTTTCATATTATTCCCTCACGGTACTTGTTGTCGGCAAGAATTTATCTTCTGCATTTGCGTAAATTTTGAGATTTTCAATGCTTTCTGAATAGTCAATTACAGAAATATCGGTTTTGCCCGCATTCACAAAATCAGTAAATAAGCTTTGAGAATTATCAGTGTATTGAGGTACGAGCACAGAATTTATAATATCACATACAATCTGCTCGCGGGTAGAGTTGTCGCTAATGAGCAAGTAATTTAGTGTGTATGCACCCGAAACAGTTTGCTCACCCTTGTTAAGTTCAAGGCTTATATCATTGGAATCATAATCTATATTTTCTGCAACATTTATAGTAATGCCGTCAAAAAGTGAGAGAATTTCTTTTGCACCAGCACGGTCGCAGATAAAATATTTATCAACATTGATTTCAAAACTTTCTCGGAAGGCAGATTTAAGCTCATTTATTGACTGATTTTTATAAATCTCACCACAAGTTAATGATTTGCCGTTAAGGGTAATTTTTGATGCTGCATCAACGCACTTAACCCTCATTGCTTTACTGTTAAAATCACACTCAACGGTAAAGGCAAAATCAAACTCATCTTTACTGTCGGCGCACACAAAAAGCACCGTTGATTTTCCAGTAAGAGAGTTCACGGAATACACGGGTTCTGTTGTGCTTTCTGTGGACTCGGTTGTTTCTTCTTCAGGCTTATCAACAAAATTGTTGAAATCGAAATCGATAGAATACATAAAAAGAAACACGGATAGCAAGCCAAGCACTAATACAAATGCACCGAAAGCGATTATGAAATATTTAAAATTCCCTTTATCGCGGGTAGATTTTTCAAATAGATTTTTATTTTTACTCATAACAACACCAAAAAAAATATATATGCGATTAGTATATCACAAATAATACTTATAAACAACAGTTTGATATCTTTTATTTGATAAAAAATCCCGTAAGAAAGCTTACGGGATTTAGTTTAATCATTTTGTGTGAAATGATATATATTCTCTTTTTTGCTGAACGCCTTTGTACTGTCGCTTGCTCTCAAAAACACTGTAACAGTCTGCATAATCAACTTAAAATCAAGCCACAAGCTATATTTCTCAATGTACATTAAGTCAAGTACCAACTTGTCTTTTGGTGAAGTATTATATTTACCTGCAATCTGTGCGTATCCTGTAAGACCGCCCTTAACACGAAGTCTGTATTTGAATTCAGGAAGCTCTTCGGTGTATTTATCAACATTTTCAATCATTTCGGGGCGAGGACCAACAACACTCATTTCACCCTTTAAGATATTGAAAAGTTGCGGAAGCTCATCAATACGGAACTTTCTTAAATACTTACCGATTTTGGTGATACGCTCATCGTTTGATGTGACTGAACGGTTTACTGTTCCTTCTTCTTTCATTGTTCGGAATTTATAAACCTTAAAAAGCTTTCCGCCTTTTGTGGCACGGGTTTGTTTGAAGAAGACATGGCCACCGTCTTCTGCTTTGATAAGTATTGCACAGATAATCATTGGAATACCGCAGATTATAAGACCAAATGAAGAAATTAAAATATCCATAACCCTTTTAACAAAGCGTTGCTCAAGGGTCAATTCTCTAACAACTGCGGAAACCATAGGCTTATCGTCAAG
>CAZTLU010000017.1:0-27493 GCA_964614605.1 uncultured Eubacteriales bacterium | reverse complement strand
ACTTACATATTCAGGCGCTTCGCAAATAATTGCCGGAACCGTAACAAATTCCTTTGAATTTTCTTCAGCGTACCGGTAAGCATAGGTATCTTCATAACCATAAACCTTAAACTCTGTATCAGTTGTTGTTGCTGTAATTACTTCAAGAGAGGTCGGCATTACGATACCAGCAAGAGTTTGGGGCAGACTTTCAATTTCTTTTACTGTGTCAAACTGAATGTATTCTATTGACGAGTTATTGAAAGCATTTTTGTTAACTGTCTTGACCGCAGGCAACCAAGCCGATTTTAACGAATCACATTTTGCAAATGTGTTGGTATTTAGCTCTTCAAGTGAAGGCAAATATGCAAGTTTAAGATTTGTACAATTATAAAATCCACCCGTTCCAAGTGTTTTAGCATTAGGCAAAATTGCTCGTTTTAAAGACTGGGCATCTCTGAAGGCATAATTACCAACAGTTTCTGCATTTTCAAATTTCACTGTTTCTAATGCAGTTGCCTGGAATGCATAATTACCTATTGAAACTACATCAGGCATATAAATTATATTCAAAGAAGTACAGTTTTTAAATGCATTTGCAGGAACAGTTGTAAGAGAAGGCATTGAAACATATGTAAGATTTGAACACTTCTCAAAGGCATTAGTGCCCAATGACTCAAGATTTGGCAGATTAACTGTTGAAACACCAGTACCTCTAAATGCATAATTGTCAATTGTAGTAAGCTTTTCGCAGTTCAAAGTTTCTACACCAGTTGCATTTTCAAAAGCAGAAACGCCTATTTTTTCTACATTCGGCAAATCAACATTTTTAAGATTTGTGCAACCATAAAACGCCTTATCACTTATGCTCTTAACTTTTTCAAAATTAAAAGTAGAAATTGAACTATTATAAAAAGCGTTTAAATTGATATGGGTAATTGCTCCGCCGGTAACAGATTCAAGATTTGTACAGTTTTTAAATGCATTCAATCCAATATGAGTTGCCGTTGCCGGAAGAACAACAGAATGAATATTTTCATTTCCCTCAAACGCAGATGAACCGATACCTTTCACCTTTTGACCTTGTATCGTTTCAGGAATAACCAGGTCAACCTCGGTGCCTACATACCCTGTAATCATTCCGGAACTGTTTATATCGTATAAATCCTCTTCGCTACCGTTTTTGCGGTCATATTCCATAACTACTACAGAACTAAACATTTTACCTTCAGAAAAAGCAATTGCGGCAACCGTGGTGTCAACCGAAATAGGAATCGCTTTTTCATAAACATCAGCAATAATTAAATCAAGAAATGTAAATTCTTCGTCATCAAGAACGCTATCAAACTCCTCTTCAATTTTAAGAAAATAGATTGTCGAGTCTTTTTCATAACACTTGATTGAAAGATTAAAAGTATTTACAAACTCACCACTTTCAACGCTAAAAACAGGGTCAACTGTTCGGGGAGTACTTTCAAGAAGGTATTTTATATATAAAACGCCGGCACCGAACTTATTGAAGCCCTCATCTTCGTTCATTGAGATAGCATATTCTTTTAAAAGCGCTTCAACTTCAGTATTTGTCTTCTCTTCATATATTGAACGGACAAGGGCAATACCTGCTGAAACCTGCGGTGTTGCCATAGAAGTGCCACTCATTGTAACATAAGTATTATCAAGATAAGCACTTAAAATATCGTCACCGGGAGCAGCTATATCAATGGTTCCGTTATAATTTGAATATGAAGAAAGTTTATAGTCTTTTGTTGTTGCACTTACAGTAATTGCAGATTCAACACATGCAGGTGTAAAGGTTTTTTGTGTCAGGTCAACGCCTCTGTTACCTGCTGCAACAACCACATTTACCCCCTTTTCAACTGCGGCATTTACAGCTTCGGTCATAGTCTGACTTTCACCCTCTGCTGTAAAGCTCATATTAACAATATCAACTCCATCTTCAACTGCAAGCTCGAAAGCCGCAATAATCGAACTGAGCGCACCCTTGCCCTCACGATTCAATACTTTATATGGCTTTATTTTAACATTATCAAGTGTATTATCAACAATAATGCCTGAGACATGAGTACCATGACCATAATCATCTTCAATACTGTTTTCAGCACCAGAAGTACTACAATTAACAAAACTTTCGATAATTCTGCCTTCAAACATTTCGTGGTCGGTATCAATACCGCTGTCAAGAACGGCAACAACCACTTCATTAAGTTCTATTTCGGCAAGCTTATCTTTGATTCCATCAAAACCTGTAACTTTTGTATTCCAAGACTCAACCTTGTCAAGAATTTCAATATAATCTTCTGTTTCAAGTCCGATATCTTCTGCCACAATGAACTCTTCAATTTCCGCTTGAGTCTGTTGAATCAAATCGGGCTCAACATATTCAATTTCATCGAGTGATAAATAATATTCATACGCCTCAACGGTAGCCTCAAGAGAGTCATACTGCAATATATATAAATCCTTATAACCGCTGACATAATCTATTGCACCGCAATAATCAATTTGATTTTCTGATTTTACTATCAATCTGTTTAATGCAAAAGCATTTTCAGGCAAATTCTCATATTCTGTTGATTGTTCATTATCTTCTGTTTCAGTTTCAGTGATAGCCTCGTTTTCGGAAATAACTGTTTCTGCCGAATACATATGTTCAGGAAAGGTAATCGGGAAGAAATCTGTAATTTCATCTAACAAATCGGAATCTGCATTTCCATCGTCACTATTGTCTTCCCCATTATAATCATCGACAGTATCATATGTACGAATCATATCAAAAAGGCTATTTGCGAACTTATCAAGCTTGCTTTCTTGAGGAATAGTTTCAGCCACAGCAACCCACCCCACAGAAAGCGAGGTAACTAATAATACAAAGGATACCACGAAAGATAGTACACGCTTCATTTTTTGTCACTCCAAACACAACGTCAATTAAAAAACACTTTGTCTATTATAAAATATATTATACTATCCCTCTGCTACAAAATCAACACTTTGTGCAATAAAAATTGCATAATAATGCACAAAAAAGCAGTATGAGATTTCATACTGCCTTATGTTTTTATGTATTTATCAGCAGTATCCCACTGCCAAACCAAAGAGCAACAATAAACTCGTAAGTGCAAGGTTAAGGATTTGGAATTTCCAAGAATAACGCACCCACTTGCCATAGCTTACATCTGCAAGACCTAAAGAAATAAGTAATGCAGCGTTTGTAGGATAGAACACATTTGAAAATCCGTCGCCAAAAGCAAAAGCTAACACACAAAGTTGGGGCTCAATTCCGAAAAGCTGAGCCATAGGAACAATCAAAGGCATAAGAAGAAATGCTTTTGCAGAGCCGGAACTTATAAAGAAATTCATTACAAGCACCAAAAGATAAATGAACAAAACTACTGTCCATTTTTCCCAACCGCTTACTGCTGAAACAGCCCAATGAAGAATAGTATCAAGAATATGTGCTTCTGTAAGTGTATATTTAATTGAACCCGCCATTAAAATTAACAATACTGCGGGTAAAATTGCAACAACACCCTTGCCGAAACCTTTGCCAAGCTCTTTACCACTCACTCCTGCGAGAAGCACAGCAGTTATTCCTGCCACAAGGAACATAACTGCAACGATAATCATTGTATAATCCTGCAAAACGGTAATAAAGCCGGAGCAAAGAACAAGAAGAATCCCCGCCCCTACGATACCGCCAAAAGCTTTAAGGGCAGAATCCATTTTCTTGTCAGTTATAAAATTCTCTTGATTGAATACATGATTTTTGGGGAATCGGTCGACCTTTTTAGCGTGATGAGTTAGAAATGCTAATAAAAGTATGTAAATAAGTACAAAGCTAACAAGACGAAGCCATACACCCGAAAACATCGGTAAACCTGCAAGGCTTTGAGCTACGCCTACGGTAAAGGGATTACAAACGCCGGAGGCAAAGCCGCAACCTACGGCTAAAAGGCTCATACCCATACCTGTTACTGCGTCCCAACCCAAGTTTATTGCCAGAGCAACAACAATAGGTACCAACGGCACACACTCTTCAAATGAGCCAATCAGCGCACCCATTGCCATAAAGAAGAAGCTAAGCACTGCCATAAGCTTATATTTTGCATTGCCGAACTTATTTACGATTTTATTAAGCATATACTTCATAAGTCCGCAATTATCAAGGCAAGTAAAAACACCACCGATTACAAGCAAAAAGGCAATAATTGCAAGCATCATTCCCCCGCCATCAGCCCCCAGCACTAACACGGGAGATAAAAGCCATTTCCAAAACGGAATTCCGCCATCTACATATGTAAATTCTGCTGACGCATCAATAATTGAATTACCCTCAGCGTCAAGAATACGGGTGAATTCACCTCCGGGGATTGCGAAGGTCATAGCATAAGTTAAAATCATAAGCACCAACACAACAAGGAGTGCGGTGATAAATGATTTTACATTTATGTTAAGTCCGCCTTTTTCTTCTTTTTTCATCAGGTTAAACCTCTTTCATTACATACTTAAAGAAATCCACTGCAGGTGCAAGAGTATCAACATCAACATTTTCGTTAAGCCCGTGAACACTGCCAAGCTGTTCATTATCTATAATAAACGGTGCAAAACGTATACAGTTATCACTGACTCTGCTTAAAAATCTGCTGTCACTTGCGGCAGTCATAAGATAAGGTGCAGGAACAACATCGGGAAATACTTCTTCGACGGCTTTTTCAACAATTCTAAACGCCTTACCATTATAATCAGTAATGGGAGAAGGCAGACCCGGTTCAAGAACTTCGGTTTCAATATCAAATTTTGCTGCAAGCTGTTTAACGGCTTCTATGCTTGCTTCTCTGCCCTGATGATGTGAAAAACGCATATTACCGACTACCCACGCCTCTTGTGGTAAAACATTTCTGCCGTCAGAGCCCTGCGCCATAGTAAAGGCAAGTGTGGTTTTAACCATAGCCCCTGCCGTGCCTGAAATTGCGGGTAAAAGCTTTGTAACCGGCTTTTTAAGCACTGAAATATTACTGAAAATCGTCTTCATGTACCCTGTCATATGAGGCGCCATTCGGCTGAACATTTCATAAATGGCATCGGGCATTTTTGCCTCAAAAATATCTGATTTTTCAACCTCTGCCATAAATTTGCCAAGACGAACAAGAGGTGTACTTTTGCCGGGAGTGGATGCGTGACCGCCCTTTGAGCGTGCTATAAACTTCAAATCTGCCTGACCTTTTTCGCCAAGACCAATCATAGCAAATTTACCGTTAACGCCGGCTATCGGGTCGATAACAATCATTCCGCCCTCGTCAAGAACCATGTCGAAATGAATTCCGCGTTCTTTTAAAGTGTTACTGATTGTATTGGCACCATCACCCGTTGTTTCTTCGTTTCGTGTCGTGAGAAAATAAATATCTCTTGCAGGCTCAAATCCCTCATTAAGAAGCTCTTCTGCCGCCTGCATAATTGCCCAGAGATTGCCCTTTGTATCAAGAGCACCTCTGCCCCACACTTTACCTTCGGCGATTTCGCCTGAAAATGCGGGATATTTCCATTCACCCGGAGCCTCAACAACATCATGATGGCTCATAAAAAGTACGGGATTTTTAGTTGAATCTGCACCCTTTAATTTAAGTAACAAGCTGCCTTCAAATTCCTCTTTTTCAACTGTTGCGAAAAGTTTGGGAAAGAATTTTTCAAGAAGCTTATGAAACTCGTAGAATTTTGTAAGGTCTGTCTGACCATAAGCAGAGACAGTTTCAGCCTGAATTAACTGCGATAGAATTTCTGCATAAGTTTGATTACGGTTTTCTGACATAATAACACCTCAATCATTTATGGTAACGGAGTGAGCAGATATCGTCACCCTTTGCAATACATTTAGGTAAGTCGAGCACTGCACCATAGCATTCGCCTATTCCGTGGTCACCGCACATCGCAATGTCACAAAGCGTTGCAATCTCTTCGTCAGTACAACCGGCATTCTGCCAGGCCTTCACAAGCGGACAGTAATGGAAATCAATTGAAAGCTTGTCGTCAGTACTCTCAAGAATTTTCATTTCAAAAACAAGCTGTGCGGGCTTTGTAAAGAGCGTTTTACGAAGACCTATAAGGCTGTCTGTTTTACCCTTTTTCACCAAATTTGCACCTTGTGAAAGTCCACAACGGCGAACCGCGGCACTACCGAAATCACGCCAGTCAAGACCACGCTTGCCTGCCTCATCACACAAGAGATAAAGCCAGAACGCACGATGCTCAAGCTGGGCACGAATTGCTTGTAATAAAGGATTTTTGATTTTAGGGTCGTTTTTTACAATACTCATTATGTACGCCTTCTTTTAGTAAATAATACTTATACTTAATTATAGCACTATATTTTTTTTATTCAAGACAAATTATAAAACAAAAACAGCCCATCACTGATGGACTATCTTCGCTTTGGCGGAGATGAAGAGATTTGAACTCTTGCGCCGCTATTCACGACCTACCGCATTTCGAGTGCGGACCCTTCAACCACTTGGGTACATCTCCAAATATTTAATTTTAATGTATTTTATCAAATGTACCTTATTTTGTCAATATAAATGAATGTTTGAGATTCTCCACTATGCTCAGAATGTCATTTACTTGATTTTTTTGATTGTGGTGTTATAATATCTAAAAGGTGATGATAAAATGGCAGAACACTCAATCGAAAAATTAGACATTAAAGATTACAAAAAATGCAACAACATCTGGAATATGAAAAAATGCGAATTTACTGAAAAGTTCCGCCATGAAATTGAGACAGGCAACAGAGTAGTTTTTGTTTATAAAATAAAAGGTAAATTTATCGGTGAAATCGCTTATGTATTTGATATGAATGATAGTGATTACACTATACCTGACCAAAGAATATATATTTCTCGCCTTATAGTCAAAAAAGAATATCGAAATCAAGGCATTGGCGGAATTCTGATTGATTATATATTAGAACAAATCAAAGAAATAGGATATAAAGAAGCAACTATTGGTGTTGATAAAGATAATGAATCAGCATTACATCTTTATCAAAAGAAAGGCTTTACAAATATCTTATTTGACGGCAAAGACGAATACGGTGAATTTTATAAATTGATGAAGACTTTGTAACAGCACACAAAAAGGGTATTCCTTTACGGAATACCCTTTTCATTTTAAGAATTGCTTTTATTCAGCCTTTTTTGAATCAAGGAATTTATAAACAAGTGCTGCAAGAACACCGCCAACGAGAGGAGCAACAATAAATACCCATACATATGCAAGAGCGTCGCCGCCAACGAGAAGTGCCGGGCCAAAGCTGCGTGCAGGATTTACAGATGTACCTGTAAATGAGATGCCGAGAATATGTACGAGAGTAAGTGAAAGTCCAATTACGATGCCAGCAACTGCACTGTTTTCTGTTTTAGAAGTTACGCCAAGAATTGCAATTACAAATACGAAAGTAAGAATGATTTCAATGAGAATTGACATGCCGATACTTTCGTTATAAAGAGCATTTGCACCAAGACCGCTTTCCTTACCAACAAGAGCCATAAGAACTGCTGCGCCTGCAATTGAACCTGCAAACTGAGCAACAACATAACCAATAAAATCTTTTATGTTCATTTTGCCGCTTACAAGCATTGCGATAGAAACCGCCGGATTGATGTGACATCCTGAAATGTTACCGATTGAATATGCCATTGCAACGATTACAAGGCCGAATGCAAGAGCTGTCAACAAGTAACCTGTTCCGTTTTCAGCAGAACAACCAACAACTGCTGCTGTTCCGCATGCAAAAAGCACCAATACAAAAGTACCGATAAATTCTGCAACATACTTTTTGATTGATTTCATAGTTTTTCCTCCTAAAATTTATTTCTTTTGACCGTAATAGGCATTTGCGCCATGCTTACGGAGATAGTGCTTATCAAGAAGTTCTTGCTGCATTGGCTGAATTTGTGGATTCATCATAATGTTATGCCAAGCCATAAATGCAAGTTCTTCAAGAACTACTGCATTGTGAACTGCGTTGTGTGGGTCAGTGCCCCAAGTAAACGGGCCGTGACTGTGAACAAGCACTGCAGGAATATCATTAGGCTCTTTATCATTAAATGTTTCAATGATTACATTGCCTGTTTCAAGTTCGTATTTACCACCGATTTCTTCAGGTGTCATTTTGCGTGTGCAAGGAATTTCACCATAGAAATAGTCACCGTGAGTAGTACCGAGTGCAGGAATTCCCATACCCGCCTGAGCAAATGTTGTCGCCCAGCGTGAATGAGTATGCACTACACCTTTAATATCGGGGAATGCGTTATAGAGGGCTACGTGTGTATCGGTATCCGATGAAGGATTTAAGTCGCCCTCAACCTTTTTACCTGTTTTAAGGTCAACCACAACCATATCTTCAGGTTTCATCACATCATACTCCACGCCTGACGGTTTAATTACCATAAGACCTTTTTCACGGTCAACACCTGAAACATTACCCCAAGTGAATGTTATAAGTCCATATTTTGGCAAAAGCATATTTGCCTCAAAGACTTCTTGTTTTAACTGTTCTAACATACGCTACCTCTTACTTTAATTTCCAAGCAAGGTCAGCAAGGAATAAATCTTTTTCAAGTCCTGCAACTGTTGTGTCCTTGTTAATGTGAACGAACTCAATATCCATCATATTTGCCCAATCCTTCATCTGCTCTGCAGTTACATCATAGCTGAGTACTGTGTGGTGTGCGCCGCCTGCGGTAATCCAGCATTCGATACCTGTTTCAAGCGATGGCTCAGCTCTCCACATTACGCGTGCAACGGGAAGATTTGGCATTTCCATAATAGGTTTAACGCACTCGATATCCTGACAGATAAGACGAAGACGACCGCCCATATCAACAAGGCTTACAACGATGGCATTGCCAGCCTTACCCTCGAAAACAAGACGAGCAGGGTCTTTTTCGTTCATACCAATTTCAAGGTGATGTGTTTCAATTCGGGGCTTTTCTGCTGCCATTGAAGGACAAACCTCAAGCATATGAGCACCAAGGCTATATTCCTCACCCTCAACAAGATGATAAGTATAGTCTTCCATAAATCCTGTACCGCCGTTTTTACCCTCTGCCATTGCTTTCATAATTGCAGTCATAGCGGCAACTTTCCAGTCACCCTCACCGCCGTAGCCATAGCCCTGTGCCATAAGATGCTGGCTTGCAAGACCGGGAAGCTGTTCCATGCCGTAAAGGTCCTGGAAGGTATTTGAGAATGCCATACAGCCCTCTGCGTCAAGCATTTTCTTCATAGCAATTTCTTCACGAGCCTGATAGCGAATTGCATCAATATTATCAGTTGCAACATCATATTCTGATGTGTAAACCTCCATAAGAGCATCAATTTCTGCGTCTGTTACTGCATTCATTTCTTTTACAAGGTCACCAACTGCCCAAGTGTTAACCTGCCAACCGAGCTTTGCCTGAACTTCAACCTTGTCGCCCTCTGTAACTGCAACCTCACGCATATTATCGCCAAAACGCATAACCTTAAGGTCTTTACTTACTGCAACGCCGACTGCTGAACGCATCCAATCACCAAGACGAGCACGAACTGACTCTTTTGTCCAGTGACCTGCGATAACCTTGCGGGGCATACGAAGTCTTGCTGCGATAAAGCCGTGTTCACGGTCACCGTGAGCAGCCTGATTAAGATTCATAAAGTCCATATCAATTTCTTCATTGGGAATTTCAACATTATACTGTGTTGCAAGGTGGCAATAAGGCTTCTGAAGGTCTACAAAGCCGTTAATCCACATTTTTGAGGGGCTGAAGGTATGGCACCAAGTAATAATACCTGCACACTTTTTGTCGTAATTTGCTTCACGGCAAACATCAGCGATTTCTTTATTTGTTTTTGCAGTTACCTTGTAAACGATTTTACAGGGAAGAAGGTCTGACTTATTTAATTCGTCAACCATTTCCTGTGCACGAGCAGCAACTGTTTCAAGAACTTCAGGACCATAAAGGAACTGACTGCCTACAACAAACCAAAATTCATAATTTTTAAGACTCATAATATTTTTTCTCCTTTTATTTAAGAGTATTGATTGCACATTTTTCGATTGCTACGGCATCTGCATAGCGTTTAATATATGCGGTGAAGCCTTCAACATCTGCGGGGTCGGGCTCAATAACGCTTGCCTTGTAATCTGCAAAAACTTTATTTTCGAGGTATTCCTCAAGTGATTCGTCTTCTGCTTTATTGCTCATAAAGCTTGCAAGAAGTGCGATACCCCAAGCACCTCCCTCACCTGCAGTTTCCATAACTGCAACAGGAGTATTCATAGCGCCTGCCATAAGCTTCTGACCAACAACGGGAGTTTTGAAAAGTCCGCCGTGACCAAGTAACTTCTCAATTTTAACATTTTCTTTATCAAAAAGTATGTTCATACCAAGACGAAGTGTTGCCATTGTGCCGTAAAGCTGGGCACGCATAAAGTTTGCAAGGCTGAATTTTGAATCGGGCATTCTTACCATTAAGGGTCTGCCCTCGGCAGTATCCGTTACCGGCTCGCCTGAATAGTAGTTGAAGCTGATAATACCATCGCAATCTGCGGCGCCCTTAAGAGCCTCTGCATAAAGCATATCATAAAGTGCGGGCTTATTTACTTCAACACCTGAGTTCGCTAAAACTTCTGCAAAGAGTTTAACATAAGCATCAAGGTCTGAAGTGCAAGTATTGCAATGTACCATTGCAACCGGCTTACCCGTTGGGGTTGTAACCATATCAATTTCTGTATAAACATCTGAAAGTGCTTTATCAAGGACAATCATACCGAAAATTGATGTACCTGCTGAAATATTGCCTGTTTTTGCCGCAACACTGTTTGTTGCAACCATTCCAGTACCTGCGTCACCCTCGGGGGCGCAAAGCAGAATGCCGTCAACAAGCTCGCCTGTGGGGTCAAGAAGAAGTGCACCGTCTTTTGTAAGAGTACCTGCCGCCTCGCCTGCTACAAGGATTTTAGGAAGAATATCAAGAAGCTTCCAACCGTAACCCTCATCAGCAATTTTAGCATCAAAATCTGCTACCATTTTTTCGTCATAACAATTCTTTGTGCTGTCAATCGGGAACATACCCGCCGCTTCACCGATACCGATAACCTTTTCACCTGTGAGCATCCAATGCACATAGCCCTCAAGAGTTGTGAGGAACGCAATATCCTTTACATGCTCTTCACCATTTAAAATTGCCTGATAAAGATGAGCAATACTCCAACGCTGTGGAATATTGAATTTAAAAAGCGAGGTAAGCTCAGTAGCAGATTGCTCTGTAATTGTATTTCTCCAAGTTCTGAACTCTGCAAGCTGTTTACCCTCCTTATCAAAAGGAAGATAACCGTGCATCATAGCGGAAAAGCCCATTGATTTAAGCTTTGTAAGCTTTACTCCGTATTTTTCTTCTACTTCTGCTTTAAGGTTTTTGTAAGCATCCTGAAGTCCTGCCCAAACATCTTCCATATGGTAAGTCCAAACGCCGTTTTCAAGGCGATTTTCCCAACCGTGGCTGCCCGATGCAATGGGGTTGTGGTTTTCATCAATCAAAACGGCTTTGATACGGGTTGAGCCCATTTCAATACCCATTACGGCATTACCGTTTTCGATTGTATTTTTAATTGCCTGAATATCCAAATTTTCCAACTCCTTATTTTGAGTATGTAATCATACAAATTATACCATTAAAAAATTAAATAATCAACACAAACTATATAAGATTGCTCATTTCTTCGGCATTAAAATTAAATTCTGATGTTTTTGTATTTTCGCTTATGAAATTCAAAATTTCTTCGTAAGACGCAGTTTTAATGTCAATTCTCTCAACATCTTTATTGAAGATACCCCACTGCTCACCTGCATTAAAGGTTTTATAATTCCATTTAACCCGACTGATGTCATTTTGGTCGTATTGTTTTTGTGCGTAATACTCGTATTCACCATTGTTATATTCACCAACAATTACGGCTACACCGAAGTCTTTGCGGGTAGTTTTAAGCTCTTTCACGCGATAACGAATCATACCCTTATCTCTGTCGTAAAGGTGCAATTGATAAAGCATATTTTCATAGCCCATTTCGTTAGGGTCGGGTAAAACTGTTGTCGACCAAACACCCTCAAAGGAAATTATATGATTTTTATCAATCTCTCTGATTACTTTATAAAGCGTGTCATAAGCTTCATTTGTGCGTTTTACTGCTTCTTCACTTTCTGCCTCCCAAGAGTAGTCACCATCATAGCCACTGTTGTTCTGCGGTTCATTTAAAAGGTCATAAGCGGCAACAGTGTTGTTATCCTTGTAGCGTTCTGCAATGGCACTCCAAAGCTCAACAGTGGCATTCATCATGTCTTCATTTTCGTAAAGCTCATTTCTGCCCGCCTTACCTGTACAATGGTTTTTGCTTTGTCCCCCGGGAGCTCCGTGAAGGTCGAGAATTACATAAATTCCGTATTTTTCACAAGTTGAAATAATCCAATCAAGCTTTTGAAATCCGCTGTTATCGTTATGATTTTCTGCAAGCCATTCAAGGTCCTCGGTCATAAAATTGCGATACCAAAACGGTACACGAACACAGTTAAAGCCTAATTTTTCAATCTGTGCGATATCTTCTTCAGTTATAAAGTTATCTTCGTAAGTTTTAACAAGCTCTGATGTTTTTTCTTCACCGAAGCGTTCAACGAACACTTCAAGAGTGTCATAATATGCCCAGTCAGATGTATATTCAGGAACAAAGCCCATCCAGGTTTCCCACAAGAGCCAATTTCCTAAATTAACACCTTTAAGAACTACTTCTTCGCCATTTTCATTGACTATGTAGCCATTTCGAACTGTAAGCAAACTAATTTCTTTTGAATTTGAGTTATTATAGTTTGCAAGCTCGATTACTTCGGGATTTGAAGCGCATCCGAACAATGAAAAAACCAAAATAAATACAAGCAATAACGAAACAAACTTTTTCATAAAAACTCCCCTTTTATTTAATTATATTAGGAATTTTTACTTTTTTCAATATAAAAAGAAAAACCGCCTCAAAAGAAGCGGTTAATCTTAATACATTTTGGGGAGGAAATGTACTTTTCTTTCTTAATTCACATGGCATTACAAATCAAGAAAGATTTATACGGAGTTTCAAAAAGTTAGCAACTGCTAACTACATATAAATAATATAACAGTTTTCTCTGTTTGTCAATAGTTTTTAAGAAAAAACTGTTATTTTTTTTATTATTTCTTTTTACATACAAAGCAAAGCCAGCCGCCATCTTCATAACGCTTAAGAATTTCAAAGCCGTTAGCCTCAAAAGCAGCAACGACTTCGGGCTCGCGGGGTTCAATAATTCCCGATGTGATAAATACACCGTCATCCTTTAAGAAATCCCCTACCTGTGAAGTGAAAAGAATAATAATATCAGCAACGATATTGGCAACTACTATGTCGAATTTACCTGTTACCTTATCAACAAGGTTCCCGTTGAGGATTTTGTATTGCGGCTCCGAAAAGCCGTTTGCTTTGCCGTTTTCAATTGCAGTTTTAACTGCAAGCTTGTCAATATCAACGCCTGTCGCATTATCTGCACCCATAAGTAATGATGCGATTGAAAGAATACCGCTACCGCATCCACAGTCGAGAACACTGTCGCCATCCTTCACATATTTTTCAAGAGTTTCAAGACAAAGACGGGTTGTATTGTGACCGCCACTACCGAATGCAAGACCCGGCTCAATGCTCAAAACAGCTCTTCCCTCAGCATCATAATCATCAATCCAAAGAGGACGGATAAGGAGCTTTTCGCCGATTTTCATAGGCTTGAAATACTGTTTCCAGTTATTTTCCCAATCTTCATTACGGCAAGGCTTATACTCAATTGTATGGGCGATATTTTCGCTGTCATAACGCTCTTTGAGGAACGAAACTGCCTCCATATAATTTTCTTCAGGAGAAACATAAATATGCACGCAACCTTTTGTGCGGTCTTTGGCAAGTAGTTCTTCGTCAATTAAATCAATATTAGCAATCTCCCATGCCTCTTGTTCAAGAGTACGGTAATCCTCAATATATATACCATAAGGCACCGCCATTGAGGCTATATCTGCCGCGCGGTCAATATTTTCGGCATCAATTTCTATTTTAATTTCGGTCCAGTCCATAATGAATCCCTCCACCGCTGACGCGGTCCCCCTCCCTTTGACAAGGGAGGCTTAATTGTGATAAACAAAAAGCAGAGGATAACCTCTGCTCTGTTTGCATTTTTCGGTTTGTTGTTAAATCTGCTCTTTAACCTTTGCTGCCTTACCAACTCTGTCACGAAGATAATAGAGCTTGCTTCTGCGAACCTTACCGCGTCTAACTGTCTCTACCTTTGCAACGTTGGGTGAGTTTACGGGGAATACTCTTTCAACACCTACGCCGTATGATACACGACGAACTGTGAATGTTTCAGAAACACCGCTGCCCTTGCGAGCAATGATTGTGCCTTCAAAAACCTGAATTCTTTCTCTCTCACCTTCGCGAATCTTAACGTGAACCTTAACTACGTCACCGACTCTGATTGCGGGATTGGCCTCTTTAACCATACCCTCTGTCATCAATTTTAATGCGTCCATAACTAACCTCCGATAAAAATTTTTCAAGTGTTCGTACCGAATGTCAGCAGAGGACCACCCGAGATAATAGTTATTTCATTGCGTACTACCGCAAATGCTCAAATATAATATCACAAGTCAATAGAAAATGCAAGTGTTTTTTTGAAAAAGTTTCTTCATTTATTTTCATTTATTTAATCATTTCTGCGAATTGGTCTTCATTGATTATGGTAACTCCCAAATCAGTTGCCTTCTGAAGCTTTGAGCCTGCCGCCTCACCTGCTAAAACATAAGTGGTTTTCTTTGAAACAGATGAAGATGCTTTACCGCCAAAGGACTCAATGATTTCTTGTGCTTCTTTTCTGCCGTAGGTTGAGAGTGTACCTGTAAGCACAAAGGTCATACCCTCAAAGCGATTGTCTTTGACTTCGCGCTGACTTTCCATATTAAGCCCGAAATCTTTAAGCTCTGCAATCATTTGTTGTGTCTGCCGAAGTGAGAAGAATTCAACAACGGAATCTGCCATAATTTCGCCGAAGCCCTCGATTGTGAGGATTTCTTCTTTAGAAGCATTCATTACATTGTCAAGGGTTCTGAAATTATCTGCAAGCAATTTCGAGGCTTTCTGACCGATATGACGGATACCGAATGCGAAAATAAGCTTTGACAAATCGTTCTGCTTTGATTTTTCAACTGCGTTTCGCATATTATCGGCACTCTTTTTGCCCATACCCTCAAGTTCTGCGATTTTTTCGTAATCAATACGGTACAAATCGGCGATTTTGCCGATTAATCCTTTATTTAATAAGGTTTCGAGAACTGCGTCGCCCAATCCCTCAATATCCATTGCATCACGCGAGCAGAAATGAATAAGCACACGCAAAAGCTGCGCGGGGCAATCCGGGTTATCACAACGAATTGCCGCCTCACCCTCTTCACGATGCACGGGTGAATTACAAGATGGGCAGAATTTTGGCATTTCGTAGGCTAAAGTATTTTCTTCGTGCTTAACAACAGAGAGCACCTCGGGGATAATATCGCCCGCTTTACGAATTATGACGGTATCGCCTATTCTGATACCCTTTTCTTTAATGAAATCCTCGTTATGAAGTGTGGCACGGCTTACAGTTGAACCTGCAACTAATACGGGCTCAAAAACTGCGGTAGGAGTGAGAACACCCGTTCTGCCAACATTGATTTCAATGTCGATAAGCTTTGTGGTCTTTTCTTCTGGCGGATATTTATAAGCCAATGCCCATTTTGGAAATTTTGCTGTACTGCCGATAATTTCGCGTTGCGAGAAATCATCGACCTTAATAACTGCACCGTCAATGTCAAAAGGCAAAGTATAACGGATATCGCCGATACGCTGAATTTCACCGAGCACATCATCAATATTGTTGAATTTATTAAAGAACGGAACAGTTTTAAAACCTAATTCCTTTAAAAATTCAAGGGATTGATAATGCCCCGTGATTTCTGCACCCTCAACCTGCTGAGTATTAAAGACAAAAATATCAAGCTTACGTTCAGCGGTGATTTTGGGATTCTTCTGTCGCAGACTGCCTGCAGCGGCATTACGTGGATTTTTAAAGGGTTTCTCCCCTTTTAACTCCTGTTTTTCAACAATTTCATAAAAAGACTCTCGGGGCATATAAACCTCGCCACGAACCTCAATGAACGGAATATCTTTTTTTAATCTTAAGGGAATTGATTTTACTGTGCGAAGATTTGCGGTAATATCTTCACCCTTAACGCCGTCACCTCGGGTTGAACCGCGGGTAAATATGCCGTTTGTATATTCAAGTGACACAGAAAGTCCGTCAATTTTAGGCTCAACCACGAATTCTATATCGTTAAAGCTTTCGTGCACACGGCGGTCAAAATCGCGCACCTCGTCTTGAGAAAATGCGTCCTGCAGGCTTTCCATTTTTACAGTATGCACTACCTCTTCAAACTGACCGTCTGCCTGACCGCCAACGCGATGTGTTGGTGAATCGGGTGCCAGCAATTCGGGGTATTCTTTTTCGATTGAATCGAGCTCACGCATAAGCATATCGTACTCATAATCTTCAATATCATTTTCGTTCTCAACATAATAACGGTAAATATGATGATTGAGTTCTTTACGAAGTTGCTCGGCTCTTAATTTTTTCTGTTCAAAATCACTCATTTTATTTTCACCTATATAGGAAATTTTTCAAATTTATAAATAGTATTTTTCACTTCTAAAAAAACACATTCAGGGTACAATATTTCAAGGTGATTGAATTGAAAAATGCTGAAAAATACTTATTGTTATTTCTTTTCGGCGGTGCGGTGTACGGGCTTATTGAGGTTTCTTTTCGCGGGCACACGCACTGGTCGATGATAATTACGGGCGGCTCGGCAGTTCTTGCGCTTTACATTATAAATGAAGCTATGAAAACCTCAATTTTAATTAAAGCCCTTGTGGGAACTGCCGTTATAACCGCCCTTGAATTTACCGTTGGCATAATGGTAAATAAAGTTTTTCAACTGGGAGTTTGGGATTACACAAATCTCCCCGCTAATTTTATGGGGCAAATTTCCTTAACCTTCAGCCTTTGCTGGTATGGATTATCAATTGCCGCCTTTATACTTTTTGATATTTTAAAAAGGATTATACATTTGCAGAAACACGATAAACCTTTACCGCATGAGAATTAACTGCCGCAGAAATTTTATCGCTGACTGTTTCTTCGGTGTTATCCCAAAGCTCACGAACGGTATAGCTTTCTGCCTTGGGGAGTGTAACTGATACAACATTGTGAATATCGTCAAGAGATACACTCATATTTGCAGTTGCAGGACCCTTATTGAAGAAGCAAACTGCAACCTCACTATTTTCAAGAGGTTTAACGAGAACATCATTGAAGCCGTTTGATTTAATTCTTTCACACTGAACACCAAGCTTATCCTGATTAACTGCGATAACCTCTTTATTTGTAAGAATCCCAAGAATTTTGTTATCCTTATCAACGGTTCCGTCTTCATTTATAAAGCTACGGACATCGTTACCGAGAATAAGCGGTGCTGCCATCATTGACCAGAGAGTAAAGTGTGCTTTATTCTCGTCATATGTGAGCTTTCCGTTACCAACCTCAAGCATATCGGGGTCGTTAAAGGCACCGGGCTGTGCATATTCGTTAAGTCTAACATTAACCTCGTAAATACCAACGATTGAAGCCCAATTAGGCTGAATATCGGGAGTAGTTCTCCAAATATTGCCTGCCTTGCCGCCCCATTTCCAAGGCTTATTCCAGCCCCATTCACAGATTGAATAAAGAATTTTCTTTTCTTCTGTGTTGTTCTTTTCTGCGAAATTCTTGGTGGCGCGTACAAGCTCTTTGCCCATTTTTTCATACTGCATTGCAGCACTGTCCATTGGTGAGCCAACGGGGTTTGCAATTGAAATTGTATTTACACCCGCATTAAGCTTAATCTTGATTTGTCGTCTGCCCTCACGCGAAAATGCTTTTTGCTCGGCAATAAGGAAATCATATTTATCTGTTCCGTTAACCGTTACAACACAGAACTGACCATCACAAGTATTCTTACGCATAACAAGTGTCAGAACATATTCGCCGTCTTTTTCAACCTCAATGTTATTGAATTCGATTGTACCCAAGCCGCTGCAAAGTCCTTTCACATAGCTTTTGCCATCTTTTTCTTCAATAACCTTTGCTTCGCCTGTGAGCACTGCATCCTTTGCCTTGAAGAGAAGTTCACCGTCAATACCCTCACCACCAACAGAAATACTGTCGATATAAGGTGCATCGGTTGGAATGAGCACATGGTGGCAATAATCGTATTTAAAATATTCAATTCCCCATTCTGCAAAGGTTTCAGCGTCAATGCGCTCATTATAAAGAGATGCGGGCAAATCCTCGCAAGTGAGCGTGCCGTTTGAAGAATAAATTCCAAGCTTAAGACCTAAATCGTTAACCTGCTCTGCAAGCCATTTGATTCCGTGAGGGAATGTTGTTAAATCACCCTGCATTTTGCCGTTTTCATCACGCATTGAAGACTGCCAACAATCGTCAAGGTTAACATAAACATATCCCGCGTCAGCAAGTCCGCTTTCTTTCATTGCTTTCGCAATACCAAGAATTACATTTTCATCAATTTTGTGTCTGAAAAGATTCCAGCTTGACCAACCCATAGGTGGTGTAAGTGCCGCACCGTTATTATACATTTCGTCTTTTGTATAATGAATTTGAGTCTTTGCAAGTGCTTTTTTCACTTCACAACGAGGACAAATATCCTTTTTCTTCAAAAACAACAGACTACTACCTACTGCCACGCCTGCGGCGGCAAGTCCTGATAAAACTGCTAAACCTTTTTTCATAATAATTACCTCACAAGTAACCACTGAAAATTGTGACTGAGATTTAATCAGCGGTTACATTATAAAAAACAGGTCAGACGGTGTTTTAGCATCATCTGACCTAATTAGTTACTTTACGGCCTGAATGCCGATTTAATTATTCCTCAACGGGAGCTTCAGCAACAGCTTCTTCAACTACTTCTTCAGCAGCAGGAGCTTCCTCAACGGGAGCCTCGAGGAGTGCTTTGATTGAGAGGCTTACTCTCTTCTTGTCGAAGTCGATTTCCATAATCTTTGCATTAACAACATCGCCAACCTTGAGAACTTCAGCAGGTGTGCCGATGTGCTTGTGAGCAATCTGTGAAATATGGATAAGACCGTCAACGCCGGGGATAATCTGTGCAAATGCACCGAAAGATGTAAGGCTAACTACCTTGCACTCTACTTCACTGTCAACGGGATAATCGCGCTTGAGGATTTCCCAAGGATTATCTTCAACCTTCTTGTAGCCGAGAGAAATCTTCTTATTTTCTCTATCAAGTTCCTTAACATAAACTTCAACAGTGTCGCCAACCTTAACAACCTCTGAAGGATGCTTGATTCTCTGCCATGAAAGCTCTGAAATATGTACCATACCGTCAACGCCGCCAAGGTCAACGAAAGCGCCGTAGTTTGTAAGGCTTCTTACTGTACCTGTGTAAACATTACCCTCTGCAATGTTTGCCCAGAATGCATCTTCAATTTCCTTTTTCTTTGAAACTGCAACCTCACGGATTGAGCCTACAACCTTTCTTCTCTGCTTGTTAACTTCGATAATCTTGTACTCAACAGTTGTCTTGAGAAGGTCTTCAAGAGAATCGCTTCTTCTCATTTTTGCAAGTGAAGCGGGAATAAATACCTTTACAGAACCGCTCTGTACAAATACGCCCTTGTTGTCGCCTACGATACCTGTAACAACGCCTTCGCGAACAGTATCGTCAGCTTCAAGGTTTTCCCAGATTGCGCCACGGTCATAAAGACGCTTTGAAAGCTTGATTGTGCCTTCAACATCATTTGTCTTCATAATGCGAAGCTTGATTTCGTCGCCAACCTTAAGCTCTGCTTTGGGGTCAGCTGAAGGGTCATCACTATATTCATCAAAAGAAACATAGCCTGTGTGCTTTCTGCCTGCAATTTCAACCTGAATTTCGGTTGCTGTGAATCCTACAACAGTTCCGACAACGTTCTGGTCAGAGCTCATGCTGTTAAGTGATTCTTCAAGCATCTGCTCAAAGCCTGCGGTCTCCTCCTTATTTATTGTGTTTGCGTTTTCTAAAATTTCGGACATAGTTTTTAGTACCTCCTTAATTATACTATCGGGCGTTGAAGCACCCGCAGTAACGCCTATTGACTGAACATCACAAAAGGCTATGTCCAAGAGCTCTTTTGCTGTTTCAATCAAATAAGTCGGGCAATTGGGCTCGCATACCGCTTTAAGCTTGGCGGTGTTTGAGCTTGTTCTACCCCCTATTATTATCATCATATCATTTTTTCGTGATAACAAGAGGGCTTCTGCCTGTCTTTCTTCGGTCGCACTACATATTGTATCAAAAATAATTGCATTTGTATAGTGTAAATTTATTTTTTTTATACATTTTTTCCACTCTTTTATGCTGAAAGTGGTCTGTGAAACCACAATAAAGGGCTTTTCCTTGTTAAAGGAGTGCTGTTTAAAAATTTCTTCGAGCTCTTCAGCAGAATTAAATACATAGCAATCCCCTACACAGTAGCTTTTGATACCAACAACCTCGGGGTGTTTTTTATCGCCTGCTATGAGTACGGGAAGAGTTTCGTTTGAATTTTTCTGTACAATTTTGTGTATTTTTTTTACAAAAGGACAAGTGGCGTCAATGTAATCAAGATTATGTTCATTACAGTAATCCAGAACATTGCATTCTACTCCGTGAGTACGGATAACCACTTTCTTTTCTTTTTCTGCCGACTCAATATTGTCAATAATATTTACTCCGCGACTTTGCAAATCTTCAATAACCTGCGGATTGTGAATTATGGGACCTAAAGTGCAAACATTCACTCCGTCTTCAACCAAATCATAAAGCATATTGACAGCACGGTTTACACCGAAGCAGAAGCCTGCTGTCTTTGCAAGAGTTATCTGCATTTGCACTCCTCCCAAAGCTCTGTGATTTTTTTCATAAGCATATTTGCTGCGGCTTTGTTTTCTTTTGTTTTTCCGCCGTCGGTAAAGCCAAATTCACTATTTTTAATGGCCTTTCCGAATTTTACAATTACCTTTGAGCCTGCTTTAGCCTTATTGTCCATATAAATTCCAACGGGAACAACATCTGCGCCTGTGTAGCGTGCAATATAACCAACACCTGATTTTGCTCTTTGAGGTGTGCCGTCTTCAGAGCGTGTTCCCTCGGGAAAGATGCAGAGCACTTCACCGCGGCGGATAAGCTCGATTGCATAGTTTATGGCAACCATATCACCTTTGCCGCGAACAATCGGAAATCCGTTAAGATGTGTTATCGCTTTATTAAGTATAGGATTTTCAAAAAGCTCGCATTTTGCTATGTAATAGAAAAGTCTTTTTGACGCCATTGCGATAAACAATGGGTCAAATTCGCTGACATGATTGGGAGCAATGATGAAGCCGTCATTTCTGTTAAGATTTTCAATGCCTTCAAACTCAACCTTGTAATAGGTTTTGCAGAGTGCCATACCTAAAGGACGGATAACATCCATCATTTTATGTTTTTTGAAATTTGTATAGTCAAATTTGGGTTTTATTGCCATTAAAGCTTCTCCTTGACTGTATTTACTATTTTTTCAATTGACTCTTCAAGAGTATAACCTGTCGTATTGACAATTACCGAATCCTCGGCAGGCTTTAAGGGCGCAATTTCGCGATGAGAATCGTTATAATCACGAACTCTTAAATCGTCGAGAACTTCTTGGAATGTTACTTCACTGCCCTTTTCTTTGAGCTCCTTATATCTTCTCATTGCCCGCTCTTCGTCGTCAGCGGTAAGGAAAATTTTAACCTGTGCGTCGGGAAGAACAACTGTGCCGATATCTCTGCCGTCCATAATACAATTATTCTTTGCAGCAATATCACGCTGTAAATCAAAAAGAAATGCACGAACTGCAGGGATTGCAGAAACATTTGAAGCCGCCATTGAAGCTTCGGGAAGTCTGATTTCTGTTGAAACATCATCACCATTTAAAAATACGTGCTGAACGCCATCAATGAATTTAAGCTCAACAGTGATTTCACCGAGAACTGCGCCAACGCTCTCTGCATCGTTTGTTGTGATGCTGTTACGAAGACAATAAACACCTACTGCACGATAAAGTGCTCCTGTGTCAACATAAATGTAACCAAGCTTCGCTGCCGCCGCACGAGCAACTGTGCTTTTGCCTGCACCTGCAGGGCCGTCAATTGCAACATTAATCATAATAATATCCTCACTTTTTCTTTTTATGTCTTATATTTAAATTTTTTGTTAACTTCCTGCATTTATACCTGCAAGATGACCTGTTGAAAATGCAATTTGCAGATTAAATCCGCCGGTATAACCGTCGCAGTCAATTACCTCGCCTGCAAAATACAGTCCGCTACACAATTTACTTTCCATTGATTTGGGATTGATTTCGCTTACTTTTACTCCGCCCGAAGTTACAATCGCCTCGGCAATATCATTGAAATCCATTACGGTAAGCTTTACGGATTTTACTGCGTCAACAAGATTTTTTCGCATTTCCTTTGTAATCTGATTTGCCTTTTCAGACGGCTTAATTTGTGCCGCACGAAGAATTGGCGTAATCAAAGATTTCGGCAAAAGAAGTGCTAAAATATTTGAAATTGATTTATTACTGTTATCTGCAAAATCACGTAGAATTCTTGCATCAAGCTTTTCGTGAGAAAGTGCAGGCTTTAAATCAATATAGATTTCATATCTTGCCTTTTCCATATCACGCATATGAGCACTTGCAGATAAAATCATAGGTCCTGACACTCCAAAATGCGTAAAAAGCATTTCACCGAAATCGTCATAGATTTCTTTTTTCTTTTTAGTATCAAAAACCTTGATTGCAACATTTTTAAGGGATAAGCCCATACATTCACTGCACATTCCCTCACGGCAAACAAGTGCAGACAATGAGGGGCGAAGCTCCGTTAAGGTGTGCCCTGCACTTTTTGCGAGCTTATAACCGTCACCGCTTGAGCCTGTACGGGGATATGAAAGACCACCCGTTGCTATTATCACACTATCCGCATTATAAATGTTGCCTTGCTCGGTCTTAACACCGCAAACCACACCGTTTTCAATGAGCAATTCCGTTACTCGCTCTGTTTTTCTTTTAACACCCATATTGGTGATATAACGGTTTAGAGCATCAACAATGTCCATTGCTTTGTCACTAACGGGAAAAACACGGTCACCGCGTTCAACCTTAAGTGGTACGCCGTAATCCTCAAAGAAATTCATAACATCGTTGTTATCAAAAGTTGAAAATGCACTATATAAAAATCTGCCGTTACCGGGGATATTCTGTATAAATGACTGAACATCACTTACATTATTTGTTACATTGCATCTGCCCTTGCCTGTGATTAACACCTTGCGGGCGATTTTCTCATTGCGTTCAAGGAGCAGAACATCTGCACCATTTTCTGCGGCGGCACCTGCTGCCATTGTGCCTGCGGCACCCGCACCGATTACTATAACTTTTTTACTCATTTTCCGCTCCGTCTGATTTATCGTAAACCTGATATTCGTCCCAAATGCTTTCAAGCTTATTGAAATTACTGTAAACCTCTTCGCGTCGGCTGAAGGTCACCGCAACAATAAGTGCATTGATAAGGCTCAAGGGTGCAACAAGTGAATCCACAACAGACACCATATCGCTCTTTGCGACAAGAAGATTGTCGGCATATTCCGCTATGGGAGAATCCTTGGAATCAGTTATCGCGATTATTTTTGTTCCGCGGTCGTTTATAAAGCGAAGTGCGTTGATAGTCTGTTTTGAGTAGCGTGGGAAGCTTATTGCAACACAGACATCGTCTTCACTTATTCTGAACATCTGCTCAAACATTTCACTTCCGCTTGAGGTATCAACAAGCACAACATTTTCAAAAACAGGATTAAAATAAAAATACAAGAAGCTTGCCAATGCGGCAGAGCTACGCACACCGAGAATGTAAATTCGTTTTGCTTTATTTATTGTTTCTACGGCATTTGTGAATTCCTCTGTGGAAATTTGTTCAAGTGTATCGCGGATAAGCTCAATATCGCCGTTGAGAACCTTTTTGATTGCGTCCTGCTCGCCGATTAAGGTACTTGAAACCTCCATACGCTGAACAGCGGTAAGCTTTGATTTAATCATTTGCTGAAGCTCTTTTTGAAGCTCGGGATAACCCTTAAAGCCCATTTCGGTTGCAAAGCGCACAACTGTTGACTCACTTACGCCAACCTTTTCGCCGAGCTTGGAAGCGGTCATAAAGGCGGCTTTATCATAATTTTCAGTTATATACTGTGCAAGCTTTTTATGGCCTTTAGATAACTTTTTATCTTTTAAATCCACTTTAGTTAAAATAAAATTTCTCACCCTAAACATCTCCGAATAAAACAATTATTCAATCAACTTAATATACTATATTTCGCCACTAAAAACAAGCATTTTTGCAAGAAATCTTGCATATTATTGCATTTTTATGGGTGCAAATGTCATTTCTTTTGAACATTGCGCAGTTTTTTGCATAATCAAAGAATAAAAATCCCCCGACTTGTTTTCTAAAGCAAATATTTTTTCTGCATCTGCTGATTTAAGATTTAATATGTCAGAGTATGATGCCACAAAAGGTAATTTACTGCTTGCGGCGAGAGTGCCCATAATTTCTGCAGAGGTTTTGTTAAAGCCTAAAAGTCGGCAATACGGTGCGGGGATTTTCAAATCGTCGGCAGTGACGCCGAGAGCCAATGAAAGAACTGCCCTTCTTATTCTTGAATGAGTAAAGCGCTTGGTTTTTGCCTTGTCATAGATTTCTTCAAGGCTTACACTTTCTTTAACGGCGGATTTTATTCTGTTTTCAAGCCCCTCTGCCATATTGGCAATACCCGTTGCGTCTTCATTGAGCTTTGAACGCAGAATTGCAAGCGATGCAATATTATACTTATAGTCCGAAACAAAATTGCCTTTCTTTAGCTCATTAGCATAAATCTCAACTGTGTTTTCAGGTACATAGGGGAAATAAATTTCATCGTTATATATAAGCTGACGAATATGAGTTGCTGATGCAATTCCGTCAACGGATTTTTCTTCGTTATAGCCTGCGCCCACACGAGTTACGGGTATTGGTATCATTTTTGAATTAAGTTTGTTTATTGCTTTTACATATTCAAGTGCAAGGATATTGTTAGGAGTTGAAATGTCGAAATCCACATCATATTCATCAAATGCACACTGGCGTGCAGAGGGATAACTTATGCCTTTTTCAAGATGCTTTCTGATTTTAATATCAAAATCATCATTTTCAAAAACACTTACTGCTTTTTCAAGTGACACAACATCTGCATTTTCTGTACCGAAAGCAAGCTTATCGCAACCGAAATCGTTAAGAATTTTCACTGCGTTATGCGCAAAAATTTCAGCAGAAGCGGCGGCATAAACAAAGGGTAATTCCAACACCATATCAGCACCGTTTAAAAGTGCCGCCTTTACTCTTGCATCTTTTGATAAAAGTGCAGGCTCCCCTCTTTGCACAAAGTTACCGCTCATAACACAAACAACCGTGTCACCCTGTTTTTTTACGGCGTCAATTAAATATTTGTGTCCTTTATGAAAAGGATTGAATTCGCAAACAATTCCGATTACTGACATAATAAAAGTTCCTCACTAAATATGGTAAAAATCACTTGAAATTAAATAAATACAAGTATATAATAATACAGTATGCAAATTACTTCAAGAAAAAATTTATATTATTTGGAGGATTAAAATGAAAGTTCTCGTTATTAACGCAGGAAGTTCATCACTTAAATATCAGCTTATTGATATGAATGATGAAAGTGTAATTGCAAAAGGTATTTGCGAAAGAGTTGGTACAGACGGTGCCTGCATCACTTACAACACAAAAGACGGTGGCAAAACCACTGTTGAAGCTCCTATGAAAGACCACACAGAGGCTTTTGCGGCTGTTAAAAAGGCTCTTACAGAGGGTGAAGACAAGGTAATTGACGATATCAGCGAAATTACTGCTGTTGGTCACCGTGTTGTTCAGGGCGGTTCACTTTTCAACAAGAGTGTTCTTATTGATGATGAAGTTGTTGCCGGAATTGAAAGCCTTAACGATTTGGCACCGCTTCATAACCCCGCAAACATTATGGGTATTAACGCAAGTATCGAGCTTTTCGGTAAGGATGTTCCTCAGGTTGCTGTTTTTGACAACGCATTCCACAGCACAATGCCCGCTGAGGCTTACACATTCCCCATTCCTTATGAATTCATTGAAAAGCATCAGATTCGCCGTTATGGCTTCCACGGTACATCTCATAAATTCGTAAGCGCAAGATGTGCAGAGGTTATGGGGAAAAACATTGAGGACCTTAAGATTATTACCTGCCACCTTGGTAACGGCTCATCAATCACAGCTGTTAAAAACGGTAAGGTTATTGATACAACAATGGGTCTTACTCCCCTTGATGGTGTAATTATGGGTACTCGTTGCGGTAACATTGACCCATCAGTTGTACTCTTCCTTATGGAAAAAGAAAATCTTTCAATTAAAGAGATGGATACTCTTCTTAACAAGAAATCAGGTATTGCAGCTATTTCTGGCGTTGGCTCTGACGACCGTGATGTTAAGAAAGAAATGCTTGAAAACAACAACGGACTTGCAGAACGTTGCTCTCTTGCAAGAGGTATTCAGGCTTATGAAATCAAAAAGTATATCGGTGCTTTTGCCGCTGCTATGGACGGTGTTGATGCTATCGTATTCACAGGCGGTATCGGTGAAAACGCTGAAGATATGAGAACAAAGATTTGTAATGAGCTTTCATATCTTGGAATTAAGGTTGATGCAGAAATCGGTAAGACTCTTATCAGAGGTGCCGAGGGTGAGCTTTCAACTGCTGATTCAAAGGTTAAGGTTTATGTTCTTCCTACAAACGAAGAGCTTGCAATTGCAAGAGATACAAAAGATATCGTAAATGCTCTTTAATTCTTAAATAGTTATAAAATTAGCCGTGCTTTTCAGCACGGCTTTTTTGCTGGATAAGTCAATGGCGGGAGTAAAGTCCCCGCCATATGTTGAAATTCATTTTGAATTAAAGAGGAATCCCTCCACCGCGTACCGCGGTCCCCCTCCCTTTGACAAGGGAGGCGATTAAAGGGTTTAATATGATTCTACCATTTCAGTGTCAATTCCCACTTTTTCAGAGGGTTTCTTTGCAACTGCAAAGGCAATATTCTTCGCATGGTCGCCCACACGCTCAAAGTCAATAAGGGTGTTGACGAACATCATACCTG
>CAZTLU010000016.1:22751-28010 GCA_964614605.1 uncultured Eubacteriales bacterium | reverse complement strand
GAACCATTGCATCATAAACCGATGCGTCACCGTGTGGGTGATATCTACCGAGCACTGAACCGACTGTGTCAGCGCACTTACGGTAGGGCTTATCGGGATACAATGAATTTTCGTACATTGTATAAAGAATTCTTCTGTGAACAGGCTTTAAACCGTCACGCACATCGGGAAGAGCACGCGAGGTAATAACAGACATTGAGTAGTCAAGGAATGATTTTCTCATTTCCTTATTAATCTCAACATTTATTATATTCTGTTCTTCAAGGGGCACATAGCCTCCAAGATTATGATTAGTTGCTTTACTCATTTTTTTACCTCTTAAAATATCTTAAATGTCAAGATTTTGAACATACTTTGCATTCTTCTCAATGAAATCTCTTCTTGGCTCAACCTTATCACCCATAAGAATTGAGAAGGTTTCGTCTGCTTCCATAGCGTCTTCAAGAGTTACTCTAAGCATTGTACGGGTTGCAGGGTCCATTGTTGTTTCCCACAACTGCTCGGGGTCCATTTCACCAAGACCCTTATATCTCTGAATATCACAGCTGCCGCCCATTTCTTCAATAAGCTGGTCGCGTTGCTCGTCAGAGAAAGCATATTCGTGGCGTTTACCCTTGCTCAACTTAAAGAGCGGAGGCTGTGCAATATAAATAAATCCGCCGTCAATCAAATCTCTCATATATCTGAAGAAGAATGTAAGCAAAAGTGTTCTGATATGCTGACCGTCAACGTCGGCATCGGCCATAATAACAATTTTGTGGTAACGAAGCTTTTCAATGTTGAAATCCTCACCGATACCTGTGCCGAGTGCAGTAACAACGGGAGTTAATTTATCATTACCGATAACCTTGTCAATTCTTGCCTTTTCAACGTTGAGCATTTTACCCCAAAGTGGGAGAATCGCCTGAATTCTGTTATCTCTGCCCTCTTTTGCAGAGCCACCCGCAGAGTCACCCTCGACGATAAAGATTTCAGTGTTTTCGGGGTTTTTATCAATACAGTCTGCAAGTTTACCAGGAAGTGAGTTACCCTCAAGTGCTGATTTTCTTCTTGCACTATCTCTTGCTTTTCTTGCGGCCTCACGGGCACGCGATGCATCTAAAGCCTTGTTGAAAATTGCCTTTGCGGCAGAGGGATTTTCTTCAAAATATGTCATCAGCTTCTCGTACATCATTTTTGATACGATAGTCTGCATTTCTGTGTTACCAAGCTTACCCTTGGTCTGTCCTTCAAATTCTGCCTCGGTAAGCTTAACGCTGATAACTGCGGTCAAGCCCTCGCGAACATCATCACCCGAAAGATTTTTATCGTTATCTTTAAGTAATTTGAACTTTCTTCCGTATTCATTAAATACTCTTGTCAGTGCAGTTTTGAAACCGTTTTCATGAGTACCGCCGTCGATTGTACGAACACCGTTGGCAAAGCTCAAAATGATTTCATTGTAGCCGTCGTTATATGAGATTGAAACTTCTGCACTTCTGTCACCGCTAACGGTATTAAAGTGCATAATATCGTCTGTTACAGGAGTAAGTCCGCGGCTTGTGTTGATATAATCAACAAAGCTCTTTATACCACCCTCATAGCAAAAATTCTCTGTTACGATATTTTCAGGGTCACGACTGTCTGTAAGTGTTATTGAAAGACCTGCATTGAGGAATGCCTGCTCACGAAGTCTGCGTTGAAGCACTTCATATTCATAAACAGTTGTTTCTGTGAAAATTTCAGGGTCAGCCTTGAACATAATGAATGTTCCTGTTTCGTCTGTATCGCCCACCACTTCAAGCTCTGTTGCAATATTACCGCGTTCAAATTTTTGACGGTGAATATGTCCGTTCTGACTTACTTCAACAACGAACCACTCTGAAAGTGCGTTAACTACCGAAGAACCAACGCCGTGAAGACCGCCTGATACCTTATATCCGCTTCCGCCGAATTTACCACCGGCGTGAAGAACCGTAAGTACAACCGTAACCGCGGGAAGTCCCTGCTGTTCATTGATACCAACGGGAATACCACGTCCGTTATCTCTTACTGTGATAATGTCATCGGGCAGAATTTCCACTTCGATATGGGTACAATAACCCGCAAGTGCTTCGTCGATGGAGTTATCCACAATTTCATACACGAGGTGATGAAGTCCTTTAGGACCTGTAGAGCCGATATACATACCGGGGCGCTTTCTAACTGCTTCAAGTCCTTCAAGAACCTGAATGGCAGAGGCGTCGTATGTTTCGGTTACGACCGTATCCATAACCTCTTCTTGAATTTCATTTTTAATCTGGTCGCTCATTTTTTTCCTCCGTCAAATATTTGACTTATTTTATTCGCTTAAAAATTGTTGATGTGTTAAAGGGTGAAATATAAACTTTTCTCTCGTTGCCGTCATCTGTAACTACAAAGGATTTTGGCAATTCTTCAAAGGATACCGTTATACATTCACCATTTTTTGATGCCGTGTTAATGTATTCTCTTGTGGCTTTCCCGACCGTTGTATTATCAAGGTCAAAAATGCCTAAAATATTTTTGTCAGTTATAACTGTTTCTTGACCCAATTCGAGATACATTAATCCACCGCTTTTCCGTTTTCTATTTTAAACACCTTACCTGCGCAAAGACGAGAAACCGTTTCTTTTTCACAGCAGGTGATAAATACTTGTTTATCTGTCATTTTGTTAAGTATGTAATTTTGTCTTGTACTGTCAAGCTCGCTCATAACATCGTCAAGAAGAATTACGGGATGCTCGCCCTTTAAATCCTTTATAATTTCTGCCTCACCAAGCTTTAAAGCAAGCGATGCACTTCTCTGTTGACCCTGCGAACCGAATTTTCTTGCTGAAATTCCGTTTATAAGAATTTCAATATCATCACGGTGCGGGCCCGAGGTTGTATTTTTTAAATACAAATCATTTGGGCGGTGCTTTTGCATACTTTCAAAATATATTCTTGCAATATCCTGCTTTTCTTCACTTACATAACGGATATTGCTTAAATATTTAATTCCAAGCTCTTCCTTTTTCCCGGAAATTCCCGAATAAATTTCAGTAGCCTTTATTTGAAGCATTTTAATGTAATTTATTCTGTCGACAATTACCTCTGCGCCTGCAAGTGCAATTTTTTCGTCCCAGATATCAAGAGTATCTAAAAGTGACGGATTTTCTGCGGCATTTTTGAGTAGTGCATTTTTCTGCTGAATAAGGTGATTGAAATATGTCAGCTTTTTAGCGTACATACTGTCAATCTGACTTATTGCCGTATCAATAAATTTTCGTCTGTTTATTGGTCCGTCCTTTATCAAAGATAAATGAATGGGTGAAAATACTACACTGTAATATTTTCCAATCAATTCGCGGGGAGAAGCAAGATTTACACCGTTTAAATTTGCCGTTCTTTTTTTATCAATAAAAATTGCGGCATTGTTTTCGCGGAGCTCGGTCTGAAAACTCATTGAAATCTTTGCATTTTCCTGCTCAAACTGAACAAGCTCACTGTCTTTTGAATTTCTGAAGCTTTTACAACCCGTAAAAAGCCACATTGCCTCTAAAAGATTAGTTTTACCCTGTCCATTCTTGCCATATATTACATTTATTTCTTTATGTGGAAAAATCCCCATAAAGTCGATATTACGAAAATTTTCAATCTTGATTTCGTTAATATACATCAGACAACCTCATAAATTACATTGTCAAACAAAACTTCGTCGCCAACGCGGATTTTTTTACCGCGGGCAGTACAGATTTCACCATTTACCTTGACTTCACCCTCTTGAATTACAATTTTAGCATGTCCACCTGTCATAACGGCATTACAAAGCTTTAAAAGTGAATCAAGTCTTATAAAATCAGAGTCAATTTTAATTTCACGGCGTTCTTTTTGTTTAATGCGTACTGAAATTTTTTTCATAGATTATTTCATCCTTGGAATTAGTTCATTCTTACGGGAAGTACCATAAATAAGAAGTTTCTCTCATAAATAAGTGAGCCGTCATCTTCAGGTACCATAATAATGGGTGATGTTGCACCGTTAAGACGAAGTGTGATTTCGTCAGTATCGCAAACCTTGAGTGCATCAAGAAGATATTTGTTATTAAAGCCGATTTCCACTCTTTCACCCTGAATGTCTGCAATAAGTCTGTCATTTGCAGTACCAAGAGCAGTTGTACTTGAAATTCTGATTGAATCAGTATCAAAAATACATCTTACATAGCTCTTAATTCTCTCTGTGATAATAAGTGAAGTTCTTTCAATACTGCTGATAAGCTTTCTTGTATTTACCTTAACCTCTGTTTTTGCAGTTGTGGGAATTGCACTCTTATAGCTTAAGAATTCACCCTCAAGAAGACGAGAAACAATAACATATTTTCCGCATTCAAACATAATATGACGAGATGCAACAACCATTGAAACAGTTTCGTCGCCGTCACCTGCAAGCTTTACAACTTCATTGAGTGTCTTTTTTGGAATGATAAATACCTTTTCTTCGCCAACATAGTCGATTTTTTCATTTCTGATAGCAAGCTTATAACCGTCAACTGCAACAAGACGGATATTTTCATTTGTTACCTCAAAGCGAACACCTGTATGTACCATCTTTGCGCCGTTGTCAGCAGTTGCAAAAATAGTTTTTCTTACCATATCCTTTAAAATTTCACCATTTACAACTATTGGAAAACCGCCTGAAACTGATGGTAATTCGGGATAATCAGCCTCTGAAAAGCCTGTTATTGAAAATTCTGAATCACCGCTCTTTATTTTGCAGATAAGACGCTCATCACATTCAATTGATACCAAATCATCGGGAGCATTTCTCAAAATATCGCAAAGAATTTTTGCATTGAGAATAATACTGCCTGTCTGCTCAACTCTGCCTTCTACAGAAGTGATAATACCCATTTCCAAATCATAGCCTGTGAGCATAATGCGGTCATTTTCAGCTTTTATTAAAATACCCTCGATTGTCGGAAGATTTGAAGACTTTGTTGAAGTAGCTCTTTGGACATTCATACAAGCCTCGCTTAAAATTTGAGAGGAACAGATAAATTTCATAATCATTCTCCTTTTTTAATAATAAAAAAATAAATAAGTAATAGTATTAGTAGTAGGGGCAGTTCAAACTGTCGAAAACTTAAATAAACCACGGATTATCTAAGCTAAATCACATTTTTTTCATCTTTGAAAACCTTACGACTGAATGTCAGTTTTAAAGTAAAAAATTAACTTGTTGAAAACAATAATGTTGAAAACTAAAAAATTGTCGAAAACT
>CAZTLU010000016.1:0-22651 GCA_964614605.1 uncultured Eubacteriales bacterium | reverse complement strand
AAAAATTAACTTGTTGAAAACAATAATGTTGAAAACTAAAAAATTGTCGAAAACTTAGTCATTTATATTCTTAATAATTTCGTTAATCAGATTTTTATATTTGCTGTCAGTATTGATTTTGTTCTGAACATTTTTAAGTGATGAATTGACAGTAGAATGATTTCTGCCGAATATTTTACCAACTTCATCCTGTGATAAATCAGTAATTTCACGGATTATGTACATTGCTGCCTGTCTTGCATTATTTATATTTGCGTCACGACGCTCACTTTTAAGCTGTTCAACGGTAACGCCAAATGTAAATGATACTTTTTCAAGAATATTATCAATTACAACACTTACAGGCTGGCTTGTAATAAGAATATCCTTTAAAACATCCTTTGCAATCTCAATTGTAGGAATAACATTGTTAAAGGAGCAGTATGCATAAATATTCTTAACTGAACTGCCCATCTGACGAATATTACCCTTGATATTTTCTGCAATAAAAAAGCATACATCATCGGGAATCTGAAAATTAAGATAATTTGCTTTATCCTTGATAATTGCAACTCTTGTTTCAAAGTCAGGCGGTTGAATATCACAAAGAAGACCGCTTTCAAAACGGGTTTTAAGTCTGTCTTCTATTTTTGGAATTGCACTTGGCGGTTTATCAGATGTAAGAACAATCTGTTTTCCTGCTTTGATTAAAGTGTCAAATGTATGAAAAACTTCTTCTTCTGTCTGATTTTTTCCTGCAATAAATTGAATATCGTCAATAAGTAATGCGTCACAATCTCTGTATTTGTGATGAAAATCGTGAGTCGTTTTTGTATTTAAAGCAAAAACTAATTCGTTAGTGAGATTTTCACTTGTTGTATAAACAATATTTGCATCTGAATTATTGTTCTTTAATTTTTCAATAATTGCATTAAGAAGATGAGTTTTACCAAGTCCTGAATTACCGTAAATAAAAAGCGGATTAAAAACAGAACCGGGAGTTTCAGCAACTCTCATTGATGCAGTATAAGCAAATTTGTTTGAAGGACCCACAATAAAGTTATTGAAGGTAAGCTTTTCATTTTCAACACTTGTAAAGCCGTTATTTTTATTTTCTTGTGGCTTTTCTTCGGGAATATTTTCAAATGGGATGATATTAATATCCACATTAAAGCCCATAACATTGAAAAATGCTTCTTTTAAAAGCTTACTGTAACGGTCTTTTAAAACATTTATTTTGAAAAGCTCTGCCGCAATAATAACACGGTCGGCCTCAAGCTTTATAAGCTTTAAAGGTCTTATCCACATTTCATAAGCGGTATTTGATTCCATATTTTCTTTGCAGTAATTACAGATTGTTTCCCAAAATTGAGAATAAGAATTCAAATTTTTTCATCCTTTCTAAAAAATATTAAAAAACAGGTAAATGCCGTAATTTTAATAAAATGTGCCCTATTTGGCGTTTTGGGTGCTTTTAAGTGTAGTAACCCAATTTCATACATAATCAATTTTAGCACACTTTTAAATGAATTTCAATGGAAAATCTAATAAATATATACTATTTATATATATAAAATATAGTCAAGTTTTTCGAGGCTTTTAATTTTAAAAAACTTATTTTTAAAATTTTTCGACCATTTTTTCAACAAAAAACACAATATATTGTTGAAAAATATTTTTAAATAGGATTTTTACCAAAGATATTGGAAAAAACCGATTTTATTTTTTAAGTTGACAAGTTGACTTTTTTTTTATATAATGTCTATCCGCAGATATTTTTACAATGTGTGACTATATTATGAAACGGAGGAGTAAAAATGAAGAGAACTTATCAGCCCAAGAAGCGTCATCGCAAGATGGAGCACGGCTTCCGTAAGAGAATGTCTGACAGAAACGGCAGAAAGGTACTTGCCCGCAGAAGAGCAAAGGGCAGAAAGCAGCTGACATACTAATTTTTGTCGGTTCGGGTTTTAAAAATTGAAACGGACAGTAACAATTAAAAACAACTGTGATTTCCGCAGACTTTACGGCAAAGGAAAATCATTTCAGAGTCCTGCACTGGTTTCTTATGTAATGAAAAACCGTGCGGGAATTTGTCGTATAGGAATAACTACATCAAAAAAGATTGGTAATGCCGTTGAACGAAACCGTGCAAGGCGGGTTATTCGTGCGGCATATCGTTCTGTTGAGAGTCAAATTTGCGGAAATTACGATATTGTTTTTGTAGCACGCACTAAAACAATATTCATAAAAAGCGGCGATTTGGCGGCTGTTATGCTTTCACAGCTTAAAAAGGCAGGAGTTATTGATGAAAAAGCTGATAATTAAGGCTATACGCTTTTATCAGAGAAAAATTTCCCCGTTATTCGGGCCCCGTTGCCGTTATTACCCGACCTGCTCACAGTATGCTTTAGAGGCAGTTGAAAGATTTGGGGTTATTAAGGGTTCCTTTCTTTCTGTTTTAAGACTTTTACGGTGTAATCCCCTTTTCCCGGGTGGGTATGACCCTGTTCCCGAGAAAAAAGAAAAAAAGTGAGTCCACAAAATTTGGAGGACAAAAATGGATTTTATCAGAAACGTATTTTCAGTACCTTTCGGTTATCTCATAGGTTTTTTCTATGACATCAGTAATAACTATCTTCTTTCTTTGTTGCTTATGACGATTTGCGTTAAGCTTCTTTTACTCCCGTCCTCGATTAAGCAGCAGAAAAGTATGGTAAAAAGCCAGAGAATGCAGCCGAAAATCAGAAGAATCAAAGAAAAGTATGCAAACAACCAGCAAAAACAGCAGGAGGCATTGAATGAGCTTTATTCACGCGAAGGCTATTCGTCAATGACAGGCGGTTGTCTTCCTATGCTTATTCAGCTTCCTATTATGATGGGTGTTTATTCAGTAAACTACAAGATTCTCTCTTATGTTCTTCGCATTGAAGAAAGCGTTCTTAATGTAATTAAGGATGCAGGCAGAACACTGGAGGCTTATACAAGCCTTATAACAAGCAATGGCAACACATCAAATGCAGAATACAGACTTGAGTCTATTATTATTGAGCATTTTGACACACTTGTAGCTGACGGTACGCTCAGCGATGTACCCGCTGAAGTAATCAGCGAAATTCAGAGTTTTATTGACAAATTCACAATTTTTGGTGTAAACCTTTCAAGAACTCCCGATGTTAAAATGGGTTGGGACCTTTTATGGATTATCCCGATTCTTACAGGTATAACATCACTTGCAATGGGTATTTACACATATTTAAGACAAAGAAAGACAAATCCCGAAATGGCAAATAATCCGTCAATGGGATGTATGTCACTTATGACACCTGCAATGAGTATTTATTTCTCATTCCTTTTCCCTGCAAGCGTTGGTGTTTACATTATCATTTCAAGTGCACTTTCATTTATTCAGATGGTTATTACAAATAAAGTATTTGCACCCAAGAAGATGCTTGCAAAATCAATGGTTGAAGAAACAATCAACCGCCGTGCAAGAGAAAGAATGCTTAAGAACTCTGCAGAAAAATTGAACGACGAAGACTAATTCGAGGTGTAATATGATTAAAGAAGCAATCGGAACCGGCACTACGGTTGACGAGGCAAAAGCCGCTGCTATGCTCGAACTTGGCATAAGCGACTTTGACGATTTCAATGTTGAGGTTTTACAAATCCCGGCAAAGAAATTTCTCGGTCTTTTCGGTGGCAGTCCTGCAAAGGTTAAGGTAACAATTGAAGTTGCCGACCCAAAGCCCGAAAAGAAAAATAACAATAAAAATCACAAGAAAAACGAAAATAAAAAGCCCGTTCAGAAGAATGAGGCTAAAAAGCAGGAAAAGAAAGAAAAGGCAGAGCCTAAAAAGGAAGTTAAGGAAGTTAAAGAAGTTAAGGAAGTTAAAGAAACTGCTCCCGAGCTTCCTCTTGTAGAAACAAATCTTTATAAGGAAACTGCTGATTATATCAAGTCAATCGTTCTCGGTCTTGGAATGACAGAGTGCGAAATCAAAGAAATGTCAAATGAAGAAGAGATTTACTTTGAGCTTGACTGCGGCGACGATTACGGTATTATTATCGGTAAGCGTGGCGAAACTCTTGATGCTATTCAGTACCTTGCAAGAATGATGGCTAATAAGGGTAACGCAAATTATAAGAGAGTTGCAATCAATGTTGGCAACTATCGCGCAAAGAGAGAAGAAACTCTCAAAATTCTCGCAAGAAAAACTGCTATGAAGGCAGTTCGTCAGGGCAGAAATATTTCTCTTGAGCCCATGAATCCTTATGAGAGAAGAATTATCCACACCGCCGTTCAGGAGGTTGAGGGTGCAACTTCTCATTCAGTAGGCTCAGACCTTGACAGAAGAGTTGTTATAACTCCCGTTGAGGGTGGAAGAAACGGCGGCAACCGTGGCGGCAGAAATAACCGTAATGGTGGCAGACGCGAGAGAAAAGAAGCCTACAAGCCCGAGATTTCTCCCGACAGAGCTCCAAAGAGTGATATCGACGGTGGTTCACTTTACGGAAAAGTAGAAATCCGTTCAGCAAAAACTGAAGAATAATTTTTAAGTTTTGGTGGAAAAGCCTCCCTTGTCAAAGGGAGGGGGACCGCCGTAGGCGGTGGAGGGATTCATTCTCCACTGCTTTTTTATTTATGAGGATTTATTATGGATTATAAGCACAATCCTAAATTAACAGAAAATGCAAAAAAACTTCGTAAAAATATGACTAAAGAAGAAAAACGTCTTTGGTATGATTATCTTAAAAATTGCAAGGTAAGATTTTTAAGACAAAAAGTAATTGATAATTATATTGTAGATTTTTATTGTTCATCAATGAAATTGATTATTGAATTAGATGGTTCTCAACATTATGATGAAAAAGGTCTAAATAAATATGATAAAATAAGAACAGAAAAATTAGAAAACCGAGATTTGACAATAGTTCGTATCCCAAATAATGAAATATGGTATAATTTCGATGGGGTATGTGAATACATAGATAATTTTATTAAAACTAATATGTAATGAATCCCTCCACCATCTTCGATGGTCCCCCTCCCTTTGACAAGGGAGGCTGTCAGAGGATTTTCAAGGATTTGATATTATGGAATACTTCGCAAAGGAATATGATATTGCCGTAATCGGTGCAGGTCACGCAGGGATAGAAGCCGCTTTGGCTTCTGCACGATTAGGGGCTAAAACGGTGATTTTTACAATCAATATGGATTGGGTGGGCAATATGCCCTGCAACCCATCAATCGGCGGAACATCAAAAGGACATCTTGTCCGTGAGATTGATGCTCTCGGCGGTGAAATGGGTGTTGCCGCAGATAAAAATTCCATACAGACAAGAATGCTCAACCGAGGTAAAGGCCCTGCGGTTCATTCCTTGCGTGCACAGATTGACCGACGAGAGTATTCAAAATATATGAAGCATACTCTTGAGTTGCAGGAAAACCTTGATATGAAGCAGGCAGAAATAGTTGACCTTTACAAAAAAGACGATTTGTTTATGCTCAAAACACAACTTGAAGCAATTTATTCTGCAAAGGCGGTAATTCTTGCAACAGGAACATTTTTGGGCGGAAGAATTTATATAGGCGATGTTTCATACGAAAGCGGTCCCGACGGAATGTTTGCGGCAACCCGACTTTCAGAAGCACTCAAAAAAATGGATATTCCCCTTCGCAGATTTAAAACGGGTACTCCTTCACGAGTTAATAGACGCAGTGTTGATTTTACGGAGTTGGAAATCCAAGAGGGCGACGAACAGATTGTGCCTTTCTCATTTGACACAACTGAATTGCCCGAGAATAAATCTGTTTGCCACATCACATATACAAATGAAGAAACAAAGAGAATTATTCTTGAAAATATCCATCGTTCCCCTCTTTATTCGGGAAAAATTGAGGGTGTCGGTCCCCGATATTGTCCAAGCATTGAGGATAAAATCGTAAGATTTGAAGAAAAAGAGCGTCACCAGTTATTTATTGAGCCTTGCGGACTTGATACAGAAGAATTGTATTTGCAGGGTATGTCCTCATCACTTCCCGAAGATGTTCAGCTTAAATTTTTACGCAGTATAAAGGGTCTTGAAAATGTTGAGGTTATGCGTACTGCATACGCAATCGAATATGACTGCGTTGACCCGCTGGCACTTAAAGCGTCGCTTGAGTTCAATAATATTGACGGGCTTTTCGGTGCAGGTCAGTTCAACGGTTCTTCCGGATATGAAGAAGCCGCGGCGCAGGGCTTGATTGCAGGTATAAATGCCTACAACAAAATCAACGGTAAAGAACCATTTATACTTGACCGCGCAAGCTCATATATCGGCACACTTATTGATGACCTTGTTACAAAGGGTTGCTCTGACCCATACAGAATGATGACTTCACGAAGCGAATACAGACTTTTACTCCGTCAGGATAACGCGGATATCCGTCTTACCAAATTGGGATATGAGCAGGGACTTGTTTCTCAAGAAAAATATGACAGATTCTGCAAGAAAATGGAGCTTATAAAAGCAGAGCGCGAAAGAGTTGAGAGCATTACAATTGCTCCTTCGACAGAAATCAACGAAATGCTTGTTTCACGTGAAACAGCACCGATGAAAACGGGAATAAGATTGGCAGAGCTTATTAAACGCCCCCAGCTTGACTATGCATGCCTGACACCCTTTGACAAAACCCGACCGGAGCTTACTCCCGATATCTTCGAGCAGGTTGAAATCGACTTGAAATATGAGGGTTACATTAAGCGTCAGCAGGCAAAGGTCAATGAAATGCGTCGTCTTGAAGTCAAGAAAATCCCCGCAGATATAAATTATGACGATGTTTATTCTCTTCGCCTTGAAGCAAGAGAAAAGCTTAAAAAGGTACGCCCCGAAAGTGTGGGACAAGCCTCCCGTATAAGCGGAGTTTCCCCGTCGGATATTTCGGTTTTGCTTATATACCTTGCTAAAAATGAGAGATAATAAAGCCTCCCTTGTCAAAGGGAGGGGGACCGCCAACGGCGGTGGAGGGATTCATATGGACTATAAGCACAATCCCAATTTAACTCAAAATGCTAAAAATCTTCGTAAAAATATGACTAAAGAGGAAAAACGTCTTTGGTATGATTTTTTAAAGGATTATCCTATAAGATTTTTGAGACAAAAAGTAATTGATAATTATATAGTTGATTTTTACTGTTCGTCATTAAATTTGATTATTGAATTAGACGGCTCACAACATTATGATGAAAAAGGCATAGTTAAAAAAGATATAATAAGAACAGCTAAGCTTGAAAAAAGAGAGCTTACAGTTATTCGCATTCCAAATAATGAGATTTGGCAGAATTTTGATGGAGTATGTGAATACATAGATAATTACGTAAAAACAAACATAAAGTGAGAGATTTGTTTGAATCCCTCCACCATCTTCGATGGTCCCCCTCCCTTTGACAAGGGAGGCTGTTTGGTTAAGAGGTTTAATCATGCTAAATAAACAACTTTTATACAATACAATCCAAAAATTTGATATTACAGTTGACAATTCAGCCTTTACCCGTCTTGATAAATTTGCAGAGATGCTCATTGAAACCAATAAGAGCTTTAATCTTACTGCAATCAAAGAACCCGATGATGTAACGGTAAAGCATTTTGCTGATTGTCTTGCTATTTTCAAATATGTAGATATTCCCGAAAATGCAAAGATTATTGATGTGGGCACGGGCGCAGGATTTCCCGGACTTGTTCTGAAATTAGCAAGACCCGACATTCAGATGACATTTCTTGACAGTACCCGTAAAAAGCTGGGTTTTATTGAGAATGTACTCAAAGAATGCGGTGTTCAGGGTGAAATTCTTCATATGCGCGCAGAAGAGGCTGCACAGCTCCCGAAATATCGCGAACAGTTTGATTTCGCAACGGCTCGTGCAGTTGCGGCTCTCCCCGTTCTTTCTGAATATTGTCTCCCCTTTGTTAAACTTGGCGGAAGCTTCATTTCAATGAAAGCTGCAGAGAGCAATGAAGAAATCGGTGAAGCTAAAAAGGCGATTGGAATTCTCGGCGGAAAAATCCAAGAGGATATTGTGTTTGATTTAGTCGAAAATATGCCTCGAAGAATAATAAAAATTAAAAAGAATTCGCAAACTCCGACAAAATATCCCCGCCCCTCTGCTCAAATCGCGAAAAAGCCCTTAAAATAAACTCGAAAACCGTTGAGAACAAGCCATTTCAGGCGAACGGATTTTCTTTACAAATCAACCTCCAAAGTGTTATTCTTATGTCAAGGACAAGCACTGCGGAGGTTTTTCTTATGAGAAAGCAGAACAAGGTTAAAGCAGAAAACAGAATACTTTCAGTTCCTCAAAGTGATATTCTCCCAAATCCAAATCAACCGAGAAAAAGGTTTGATTATGACGAGCTTGAGGGACTTGCACAAAGTATCCGTTCAAACGGAATTCTGCAACCCTTGCTTGTGCGTTCGCAGGGCAACGGTAAATATGAATTGATTGCCGGCGAGCGCAGACTTCGTGCCGCAAGACTTATCGGGCTGACAAATGTGCCATGCATTGTCACCGAGATTTCTGAAACAGACTCCGCCGTGTTCGCAGTCCTTGAAAATCTGCAAAGACAAAATCTTGATTATTTTGAAGAGGCAGAAGCTTTGGCAACGCTTATAAGTGATTATCGATTAAGTCAGGACGAGCTTTGCAAAAGGCTTGGCAGAGCGCAATCTACCCTGTCAAATAAATTGAGATTACTTAAATTAAGTGACGAAATGCGTTATCAGATTAGCCGTGCAGGACTTACTGAACGCCACGCAAGAGCTTTGCTCTCTTTAAATGACGAGGTTCAGCGTTCCCGTGCATTATCAATAATTATTGAAAGGCATCTGAATGTAAATGAAAGCGAAACTCTTATTGACCAGATGCTTCGCAAGAATGAGGCACCAAAACGGCAGATGCTCAAAGGCTTTAAGGATATCCGCATTTTTATAAATACACTCAATAACGCGGTAGATAATATCCGCCGTGCAGGAATTGACGCAGATTCAGTTAAAACTGAAACCGACGAATATGTTGAGTATATTGTTCGTATTCCAAAGCTTGACGACGGAGTTAAGCAAATCGCGACTTAATCAGACTTAATTAAGTGTCATTCTGAGCAGAGCGAAGAATCTCAATTAAGTAAAAGAGATTCTTCGTCGCAAGCTCTTCAGAATGACAGTGAATTTGATAAAACCACTCCATCCCCCGATGTCGAGTGATTTTATATAGTGGCGAAAGCCACCCATATCCTTCTCTTTCACACCCCACATCCACAGCGAAAGGCTCCCGAAAGGGAGTCTTTTGCTTTTGTGTAATTGCGTATTAAAAAAATATGTCATTCTGAGCGAAGCGAAGAATCCCAACTAAATAAAGAGATTCTTCGTCGCAAGCTCCTCGGAATGACATTGGTAATGTTTCACGTGAAACACCAAAGTGTGTATATTTGCTAAATATTTCCTTTTAAATTGTAAATTTTCTTTATTTGCACTTTAAATTTTAATTTTTATGTGTTATACTTATGTAAAATCGGGTAATAGGGTATGAAAGTGTGCCCTTTTACAATTTCGGAGTGGGATTTCTTGGCAAAAGTCGTTTCAATTATTAACCAAAAGGGCGGTGTGGGTAAAACTACTACTGCCGTAAGCCTTGCAGCAGCCGTTGGCGCTAAAGGTTTTAAGGTTTTGCTTGCGGATATTGACCCCCAGGGTAATTCCACAAGTGGATTTGGCATAAACAAACGCAAAATCGTTCATTCTTCTTATGATGTGCTCGTTAAAGATGTGAATGCAAATGAAGCAATTGTAAAAACCGCTTTTAAAAATGTTGACATTCTTCCTGCAGATTTAAATTTAGCAGGTGCAGAGGTTGCTCTTATTGAGCTTGACCGTAGAGAAAGCAGATTAAAAACTGCCGTTGCACAGGTTTGGGACAAGTATGATTACATTTTCTTTGATTGCCCCCCCTCTCTCGGTCTTATAACAATTAACGCGCTTACGGCGTCCGATACATTTTTAGTTCCTGTTCAGTGTGAATTCTATGCCCTTGAGGGTCTGGCTCAGCTTATGACAACGGTCCGTCAGGTTAAAAGGCTTTATAATCCTCATATTGAGCTTGAGGGAGTTTTGCAGACAATGTATGACGGCAGACTTAACCTTACACAACAGGTTGTGACCGAAATCAAGAAGTTCTTTCCAAATAAGGTTTATAAGACTACAATCCCGCGAAATGTAAGACTTTCAGAGGCTCCGTCTTTTGGTGAGCCGATTATGTACTATGATAAGAATTCAAAGGGCGCAATCGCTTATAATGATTTTGCCGAGGAATTTTTATCCCAGCAAAAATGAGGTGAATGAGAATGGCCAAAAAAGGTGGATTAAAAAGAGGTTTGGTTGACCTTTATCAAGAAAATGCAGTATTGGATAACGGCTCTGCCGTAACTCTTGGAATAAACGAAATTGAGCCTAACCGCGACCAGCCCAGAAAATCCTTTAACGAAAAAGCGTTACAGGAGCTTGCAAAGAGTATTGAGAAAAACGGCATTATTCAGCCCTTGCTTGTTCGGCCTATGCTTGACGGCAGTTATCAGCTTGTAGCCGGTGAACGCCGTTGGAGAGCCGCTCGAATGGTAGGACTTCACGAGGTTCCCGTAAATATCCGTGAAATGACCGATGAAGAGGCAAGCGTTTTTGCTCTTATTGAGAACCTACAGCGTGAAGATTTAAACCCCGTTGAAGAGGCAGAGGGGCTTAAATCACTTATTGAAACCTACGGCTTTACACAGGAAGAAGCCGCAGACCGCGTGGGCAAATCCCGTGTGGCAGTTACTAATACTTTGAGATTACTTAAATTACCCCAATCTGTATTAACATTATTGGGCGAAGGTAAAATCACTGCGGGTCATTCCCGTGCACTCCTCTCTCTTGACGACGAAAAAGAAATGCTTCGTATTGCAGATTCAGCAATTACAAATGAGCTTTCAGTCCGTCAGGTTGAAAAAATGGTAAAATACGCGGCACAGGGTGAAAAAGCAACACCCCAAAAACGCGATAAAAAAAGAGATAAATATTATGACGAGGTTGAGTTAGCTCTTACCGAGGCTCTTGGAAGAAAGGTAAAGATTTATCTTTCAAAGGGCGGTAAAGGAACTCTTGAGTTTGAATTCTTCGGCAAAGAAGATTTAACTCAACTTGCCAAGGATTTAGATAAATAAGGAGAATACAAAATGCTTGACATTAAATTTGTGAGAACTAATCCTGATGCGGTTAAAGAAAACATCAAGAAAAAGTTTCAGGATGATAAGCTCCCCCTTGTTGACAAGGTAATTGAGCTTGATACAGAATACAGAGCCGCTAAAGGCCGCGGCGACGAGCTTCGTGCTCTTCGTAACTCTGTAAGTAAAGAAATCGGCGGACTTATGGCAAAGGGTATGCGTGACGAGGCTGAAAAAGCAAAGCAAAAGGTTAAGGACATTGCAGACGAGCTTAACGCACTTCAGGTTAAAGAGGGCGAATTAGAAGAAGAAATCCGCAAGATTATGCTTGTAATTCCCAACATTATCGACCCCAGCGTGCCGATTGGTAAGGACGACAGTGAAAATGTTGAAATTCAGAAGTACGGCGAGCCCGTAACTCCCGATTTTGAAGTCCCCTATCATGTTGACATTATGGAAAACCTCAACGGTATTGATTTGGACAGTGCAAGAAAAACAAGCGGTAACGGTTTTTACTACCTTTGCGGTGATATTGCAAGATTACATTCTGCAATTCTTTCTTATGCACGCGATTTTATGATTGACCGCGGATTTACCTATTATATTCCCCCATTTATGATTAGAAGCGATGTTGTTACAGGCGTTATGAGCTTCGCAGAAATGGAAAATATGATGTACAAAATTGAGGGCGAAGACCTTTATCTTATCGGTACAAGTGAGCACTCAATGATTGGTAAGTTTATTGACAGTCATATTCCCGAAGACGAGCTCCCCAAAACTCTCACAAGCTATTCCCCCTGCTTCCGTAAAGAAGTTGGCGCACACGGCATTGAGGAGCGCGGAGTTTACAGAATTCATCAGTTTGAAAAGCAGGAAATGATTGTTGTATGTAAGCCCGAAGAGAGTATGAAGTGGTATGACACACTCTGGCAGAATTCAGTTGATTTCTTCCGTTCACTTGATATTCCGGTAAGAACACTTGAGTGCTGCTCAGGCGATTTGGCAGACTTAAAGGTTAAGAGCTGTGATGTTGAGGCTTGGAGCCCCCGCCAGCAGAAGTATTTCGAGGTAGGCTCTTGCTCAAACCTCGGTGATGCACAGGCTCGCCGTCTCGGAATCAGAGTAAAATCAAAAGACGGCAACTATTTCGCACATACACTTAATAATACAGTTGTTGCTCCTCCCAGAATGTTAATCGCATTCCTTGAGAACAACCTCAACGAAGACGGCAGCATCAACATTCCTAAGCCATTACAGATGTATATGGGCGGAAAAACAAAGATTGAGAAATAAATCTCAAATGGCAAATTCATTTTGGAGAGGGATATACAATGAAAAACAGTATCGTTAAAATTGCCAGCATTATTATGGCGCTTTCGCTTGTAATGCTCAGCTTTGCGGCTTGTAATGACAAGCCCGATTATGAGGTTGACGAAAATAGTACAACAGAGGCCACTACTGAAAGCACAACAGAGGCAACTCCAACAAATATCAACCCCCTTACAGGCAAAGCAGATTTGAGTGACAGTGCAATCGGGGCAAGACCTGTTGCAATTATGGTTGAGAACGCTCCCGACGCAAGACCTCAGTGGGGTATGTCAACTCCCGATGTTATTCTTGAAGGAATGGTTGAGGGCGGAATTACCCGAATGATGTGGATTTATGCCGACACAGAGGATATTCCGGAAAAGGTTGGTCCCACAAGAAGTGCCCGTCATGACTTTGTTGAAATTGCTGCAGGACTCAATGCAATCTATGTTCATTGGGGCGGCAGCGGCAGAACTGACAGTACTCTTGCTTACGGTGCAATCAAAAATTACGGTATTGACAATATTGACGGTATGACCTACAGCGGTACATATTTCTTCAGAGATACCACAAGAAGCGTAAGTTCAGAGCATCGCGGATACACCAAAGGCTCATCAATTATCAAGGCTATTTCAAAGCTTGGCTATGAAACAACGGCAGAAGATACAAGCTGGACTCCTTTCAAGGTTGTGGTAAACGGTCAGAGAATGCCTTATGGTGATGCAAGCGGAAGCTGCTCATCAATCAATATTACATATTCTTCAAGCTATAAGAGAACCTTTAAATATGATGCAGAAAACAAATCATATGATGTATATATGAACTCAACTCTCTGTAAAGACGGCACAACGGGAGAAACAGTATCGGTTGAAAATGTTATTGTTATGTATTGTACGGTTTCTTCTCTTGGCGACAGTAAAGGTCATCAGGATTGGAATATGGAAGTTTCAACCGGTGACGCAGTTTATGTTTCACAGGGTTACGGTGAATCAATCACCTGGAAGAAAGACGGCAAAACAGGAGCTCTCAAATTCTATGGTAAAGACGGTCAGGAGCTTACGGTAAATCAGGGCCAGAGCTTTATCGCAGTAGTTCCCGAGGCAAACCGCAGTCTCACAACAATTACTGAATAAACTTATAATAGCCTCCCTTGTCAAAGGGAGGGGGACCGCGTCAGCGGTGGAGGGATTCTCTCCCATCTTATAAATAAAATCCCCAAAAATACGGAGGAATAAATATGAGTAAAAAAATCATAGCAATTTTATTGGTATTCACTTTGGTAATCACCTGCTTTGTGGCTTGTCAGAAGCAAAAGCTTGACACAGTTACAGTTAACGGTGAAGAGGTAGCATTGGTAACTGACGATGAAGGAAATACTATTGTGAATGATGATAATCAAGTTGCTGTTCTCGTAACAGATTTCGATGGTGAAATTGTAGAATATGAGAATGGCGAACCCCAGACTCGTTGGGTAGAGGTTGGCAACGGTTTTGTTGGTGATGATTATGTTATGGGCAGAAACTACAAGTTTTCTATTATTGAAGGCTGGAGCGCAAGCTCATCGGGTAAAGTGGTTAAAGACGGAACTGACGGTAACTGCTATATTAAGTTTAATACTATAATGGATGCAGATGATAATGATAATTTTAAAATTTATCTTGACCAGATAGATGCACAGAACGAAAGCTTGGTTGCTCTTTTCGCTGAAAAGGGTTACAATCTTGAAATTGAAAGAAGTCAGACAACTGTAACTGATAAAGACCTTTTCTGTGAAATTTACATTTATAAAATTGTTGATGATGCGGGCGAAGTTATTCATTATGCAGAAAACCACTATTTTGTAGCGGGAACAACAATTTATTCTATTGATTACGCCTGTGAAAATGGCGTAGGTTACGACGAAACCTTTAATTTTGCAAACTATATCAAAGAAAATTTTATTTTTAACGATTAAAATGATTTTTATTTTTACGACTGCTTTTAGTAGTTAAGGAGAGATGATATGTTAGAGGCAATCAAAGAAGTAAGACAATCTTATTATGAAAACATCAACACCATTGCTCTTTATATTCTTTTAATATATCAGTATTTGCATTTCAGACAAAAAAGAGATATTCCAAGCTTTTGTGTTGAAAGAATACAGGGATTTTTTCAAAGAATATATCAAAAGCGCTTGGGTTCATCACATGAAGAAATACCGTGGTTTAAGAAATTGTTCAGCAAGGTGATCAGCTTTTTATCAAAAGATTACCTATGGCTTATTCTTGAAATCTATATAATGGCTTCCTACATACAATATTATGGTATATTTAATAGGCCTTTTGGCAGGCTTGTAGGAACGGGCGCAAACTATTTTGCTTTGTTATTCATTAACGGGGCTATATATATCCTTTATTGCTGTATTGTGGGTGTTAACCCGCTTAAACAAATGGATTGGGTTACACCTTCATATCCCTTGGCATTGATATTCTCAAAATTCGCTTGTTTCATTTATGGCTGTTGTTATGGAATAGAATGGGAACACGGTTTATATAATTACCGTAATGAACGCTATGAAGTTCCTGTGCAACTGATTGAAATATTATGGGCATTGTTGATATTCATATTTATGATGTTCTATAAAAAGAAAGCCAAAACCGGAACCCTTTTCCCCACTTATTTAATTCTTTTCAGCGGCACCCGCTTCTTCAGCGAATTTTTACGCCGTGAAAAAAATGTGTTGGGGCCGCTTAAAACATATCATATATTGTGTATCATTGGTGTGGTTGTCGGTATTATTCTTTTGTTCGTTGTTAAGAAATACGGCGACAAAATCAATGCTCATTTTGATAAACCCTATCGAGGAGTTATCGGCATTACGGTTAAAAGAGTTAATAAACTTGAAGATGACGGCACTCTTTCGGAGGCAGGAAGAATAAAAGCCGAAGAAACTAAGCAAAAAAGAGAAAAAGCAAAGAAAAAAAGAGAAGTAAAAAAAAGAAAAGCTCGAATTAAATTTTAATATTACACGGCGGGTTGTTTTGGACCCGCCGTGTTTTTATGAAAAAATGGTAATATGTCATTCTGAACGAAGCGAAGAATCTCAACCAAAGGGTGCATTTCACAAATGATGCTTTCACTTCGTTCAAAATGACATTATAATTTTGCGTTTTGCACTTTACATTTATCATTTTTCAATATCTTGACCATTAAAAATTTTACTTACACCACATCTTGTGTTTTTAGCCAAAACTAACAAGATAATCGACACTTTTCAACAAAAGTGTTGCATAAAGTGCCAAAAATTAACAAAGTGTGGTACATAATAGATAAAATGTTGATTTATTTACAAATTTTTTAGAATTTCGTCGAAATGCCAAAATTTTATTTTGTGCTTTTGCACAAATCAACCAAAAAAAATATGTAATATTTGCAAAAAAACGAAAAAAATGTGAATTTGCTATTGATATTTTTAAAAAAACTTTGTATAATGGCTATAACCATAGGAATGGTGTAATGGGGCGAGGTGTCTTCTTTTTTAGAAAGGCGCTTGCTTCCCCACGAAAGATACACATCCCTAGGGTAATAACTCGGGTGTGTATCATCAGTCTTCCGCCGGCTTTCTTTTGGTGTAAATTAAAGCGGAAGCGGTGGAGGGCAGTCCGGGTAAATAAGGGCACTTTTGACGAGCTCTGCCGAATGCAGGATGTAGTTGCACGGCTGGGTCAGAGAGTGGAGTTATTGTTGCTCTCGTATCGCTTGACCTTCAACGGCGATGCAAAAAAAATAGTTGAGGGACTATTAAACTTGCATATAACATTAGTATGCAAAATCCAATAGGAGGAAAAAATAATATGAACAAAATGAAAAAATTGTTAAGTGTTCTCTTAGCCGTTTTGATGATTTTGTCTTCAATGACTGTTATGGCGTCAGCTGCAAAGGCAAACTATAAGACAGTTGATGAACTTGAAGCACTTGATGCTTATTCACCATATGGACAGGTTACAAGACTTGACACAGAAACAAGAATGTCAATTGTCTTTGACGCACTTGACCAGGTTCTTACAACAGCTAACATCAACCCCGGTCAGTTGTTCAACCTTGCAGGTTTGTCACTTAGTGTAGACCTTCGTTCAATTGATGCTATTTGCGGCACACTTGACAATGTTAAGAGCCTTCTTGGTAACTGGCTTGTAGGTCTTCTTGGCGGCTTGCTCGGTATCGTTGGTGACCTTAATTTTGACAACTGGGATTCAGGCATGACTCGTGACAATACTGCTCAGCTTTATATTGTTTCAGAGCTTGCAACTGCTCTTTCAGACAACAAGAGTGTTATTGCCGGTATCATTGAAGACGGAGAAGTTGACCTCGGTCTTGCTTCTTCTGCACTTTCAGGTCTTGACCTCAGCATTATTGCTGACATCCCCGGTCTCATCAAGGGTATGATTTATCCTATGTTTGAGAGAAAGGATGACACAATCGAAGAAGTTAAGAACCTTAAGACATATTCTGAGGGTGACGGCAATGTTGAAAGTGTTATCAATAACTTTGTAAAAGGTCTTTTCACAAAGCCCATGAGCACAACAACTCTTAAGGTTGCTGAAGACGGTGTTACAATTACATCAGCACATCAGGGCTTCTTAAATGCATTCGGTGATACTTACAGATATAAGTACACTATCGATACAGAAGCAAACCCCTACACCATCACAAGCTGGATTTACACTTATGATGAAGAGGCAGATTCTTGGAGCTATGTAGAAGAGAAGACATTCACTCTTACAAAAGAATATCCCGACCTTGAAGATTCTGACTATGTTTACACAGCAGAAGACGGAACAAACATCAAGTGGTACGAAGACAACAGCTATTGGCTTCAGGAGCAGGTTGCTATTGACCTCAGCACAATGAGCGCAGCTGAACTTCTTTATACTTTCGTTCCGATTGTATTTGAAAAGATGGCTCCCGTTGTACTTAACGGTTCACTCAAGAAAATTCTTGGTGGTTTCCTCAGCGCTTCATATTCATATGTTGGCGATGTAGGAAGCGATGCAGTTATGGCTCTTGCAGACTATGATGCTGAAACAACAAACATCTTCACAATGGAACAGGGCGACTATCTCTGGGAGTGGTCATACTACGAAGTAATTAATGGTAATCACTACTATCGTTATGAAGACCAGATTTTCTCATGCGATACAACCCGTGCAAACAAATACTTCTACATGATTAACTGGGATTATGAAATCACAGGCGACTTCATGGATGAATTTGTTCCTGAAAACGGCGGTTCAACAACAGACACACTTCTTATGAATCTTAACGACTTCCTCGTTAAGGTTGCAACAGAAGTTCTTGACCTTGATTACATTAATGAAAACAAGTCTGCTGATGTTCCTAAAGTTGAATTTGAAAAAGGTTCAAACGCAGTTCTTGTGCAGAACATTAAAGAACTTGCTCAGGCTGTAATTACAATTCAGCCCGAATCAATCTTCGGTTCTGACTATGCAGATGGTTACTACAAGCTTCTTCTCGAAGACGACAACCAGACAATCCTTACAGGTCTTGCTGCTATTGCAGTTGATGGCCTTATGCCTCAGATGCTTCTTCCTGAAGCTGATGACCTTCTTGCACAGGGCACAGCAGTAGGTGCAATCCTTGCAGCAGCTCTTCGCGAGCTTGCAACACAGCTTGTTCCTACAAAGAATTATGATGCTCTTATCTATGCTGATTACGGCACAAGCACATCAGACAAGGTTAAGACATTCTTATCAGGTAAAGACAACAGCTATTGGCTTGATGTTATTCTTACAATGGGTGTTGACATCGGTATGGAATACATCCGTGCATTTGCTGATATGGGCGAAGATGAAGAAGCTTGGAAAGGTGTAACATCTGTTGGCTATGCTGATTCTAAGACATGGGAAGCAAACACAACTCAGGCTACACTTAACGCATATTGGGAAGGCGTTGTTGACTATATAGTTGACTGGGCTCTCTCAAGCACAGTATATGGCTGGAAGATGGAAAAGATGGTTAACACAACAGGTCTTACAATTGACCTTGCTACAGCTCAGGATCCTTGGGTTAAGCTTGACCAGATTCTTGATTCACTTCTTCCCATAGATGAAATTCTTAATGTAACTGCACCGGAAGACCGTACAGAGCTTGAACAGCTTCTTCGTTATGACTTTATCCTTTCTCTTGTTAACCTTGAGTGGGAAAATATTACAGCACTCCTTCAGATTCCCGAAGGATTTATAAGAACAACTAACGTTCTTGATTCACTTGCAGGCGTTATTAAGAACCTTGTAAACGGTCTCTTTGTTAAGGTTGGCGGCGGTTCATACGCTCTTCTTCCTTCATCAATGACAGACTTTGATTCACTTGCAAACCAGGCAAATCTCGCAACTCTTGTTGAAGGCCTTCTTGGTGCTCTTCCCGCAGCATACACAAACGGTCTTCTTGATGTAGTTCTTCCTTTCATTAACTTCATACTTGGTTGGAAGACAGATCCGCAGGTTCTTGCTGAACCTCAGATTACAACATCATTCAGAGATGATAATGACTATGCATTCCAGTGGACAGGTCAAGACAATTATCCTGCAATTGATGCAGACAGCACAGTTATTAACTTCTTCAACAACTCATCAGGTATGCTTGAAATACACAGAGGTTCTACTGTAGAAGACCATGCTTATGAGATTGCAATTAAAGAAGTTTATGATGACGCAACAATTAACGAACTCACATATACATTCAGTGATGGTGAAGGTGTTGCTTCTCCTTATGAAACTGTTGGTATTAAAATCGGCGGTAAATACAATGGTGAAGAAGCAGTTACAATCACAATCGGTTATGAGTATGTTGGTAAAGACGGTGAGCCAATAGGCGGCAGAATTTACAAGTCAATTACAGTATTCTTTACAAATCAGTATGAAGATGCTCAGGTTTGGCATGATGATGGTGACACATCTGACTCAACATACAGAAACAGCTATCAGGCATATATCTTCACAGAAGATATCTATAACACAGTTATAAACGCAATGGGTGCTATCACTCTTAAAAACAGCTTGGCATGGAGTGTTACTTCAAACCTCAACGATTGGAAGATGCCTGACAGTTACGAAGGCGACGCTGACGGCGACGGATGTGAAGATGATACTATTTATTATTCAGCACCTTCTTATGACGAGTACGGACAGTCAGGCTACTTCACATACAGAACACAGGACGAATCTGAATGGCCATCTTCAATCACAGCAGATGCTCTCGGCTCAGCAGTAGGTAACGGTTACTTCTTTAAGGAAGGTACTGAAACTCCCGATGAGGGCGAAGATTATCCTATGGGTATTTATGCATGGCCTCAGGTTGGTGTTAAGTACGGTTCACATACATCTACTTGGAACTGGGTATTCATCCACTATGATGATTATGATATCTATGATATCTACACAGCAAACAAAGACAGAGGTATCACAAAGTACGACGTAACTGACGAAGATGTTTACAACGAATGGAATGAAGCATTCAAAGACATCGTTAAGTACGCAACATACCCAATGATGACAGCTGCTAACAGCAACAGTGCAACAGACTATGTTGATGTAATTATGCCTAAGATTCCTGCAGCTATCGAAAGATTTGAAGCAGCTAACGAAGCTCTTGAAAATGCTCTTGCAGATGCAAATACATCAGCAGGCGCAGAGTCAGAACTTCCCTCATATGTTCAGGACCTTGGAGATGTTCTTGCTCTTGACGATGGTTATGGCGAGAAGGAAGTAAACTACCAGGATTACAGACTCTATGAGTACTTCAGCTACGCTGACCTCAGAACAGAAGCTCGTAACCTTATGAAGACATACTATGCTCCCGCTGTTTTGGATACATATTACATTTTGAATTCAGGTATCAGCGAAGAAGAGCTTAATAAGGTAATCGCAAACGAAGAAACTGTAAATGCAACTAAGGCTGCTGCTATCACAGCTTCAAGACTGGAAAATGACCCAGTAGCTGTTGCAGACTCTATTAGAGCTAACGAAGAATGGGAGATGCCTGTTTACACAGAGCTTTATATTGACGATATGGCAGCTCGTGTTGCTTACTATCGTTCATTCCTCACAGGCACAACTATCAACGGTACAAACCAGGTAGTTGCTGCAAATAAAGAAGCTGTTCAGACACAGTTCCTTGCAAAAGAAATTGCTTATGCAGACGCTCAGGAATATGTAGAAGCTGATTACACAGCTGCTTCTTGGGCAGCTTATGCAAGCGCTTATGAAAACGCTGCAGCAGTTCTTGCAGGTACTGCAGAATATGCAAACTACAACTCAACTGTATTTGCTGCTAAGTATGCTCTTATGGTAGCTGAGAAGAATCTTCTTCGTAAGGCAGATTCACTTATTGAAGCAGGCGGTACAGCTGACCTTCTTGCAAACATTGACATTGCAGAGTCAATCCTTGCTATGAGCCTTGACGAAATCGTACTTTCAGACATCGCTACCGACAAGGGCCTTACAGTTGAAGAAGCTCTTGGTCACCTTATCCAGGGTCTTGGTTACTACTATGTTGGTGAAGACGGAAATACATGGAACCTCTATGCTGATTCAGCTTATGAGTATGCAGATAATGACCGTCCAAACAGAGCAAGCAACCAGGCAAAGGTTGATGCATGTAATGATAACCTCGAAGCTTGCATCGCATACTTCGAGCTCGCAGAAGAACTTGAGCCTAACACAATCGCTCTCAAGGAAGACGCTCCATTTGAAGCAATTATCGACACAGTAAACTGTGGCGACTATAACGGCGCTATCTACGGTTTCGATACACTCGGTTGGAACGACGCATTTGAAGTTGACGGTGCAATCGCTGACTTCATCACAACAGCATACGGCGACGATTACCTTGAGGTAGTTGTTGGCGACGCCGGTGTTGAAACAACAGGTACTCTTATCAATGTTCTCGACGAAAACGGCGAGGTTGTTGAAACTTATGTTTACATCTACTTCGGTGATGTTGATATGGACGGTCTCGTAGGTGCATCTGATGCTATGATTTGCGAATATTATGAAATGATGTACGAGGGTATTGATACTCTTTATCAGTTCATGGCTGGTGACCTTGATGGTGACGCAATTCCTGGTTCTGGTGACGCAATGGTTATGGAATATTGGGAAATGATGTATGAAGGTATGCCCACACAGGCAGAAATTGCTGAAATGGCATCATGCCTTGAATATGAAATTTTCTAATTGATAATCGAATAATTTTAATGGTTACCTGAAAATCATAAGTTTTCAGGTAACCGAATAATAAAAAAGGAGACAAACTACTATGATAAAAAAGATTAGTGCAATTCTTCTTGCACTTGTGCTTTGCCTTACTGTAGTTGTTGTGCCTGCATCTGCTTCAGTTGAACTCGGTGATGCTCAGATGGCTTTCTCACTTGAGTGGGATAAAGAGTACTATTCAGCTGGTGAAACAGCAACTCTCAGCATTTATATGGATGCTGACGATGATTTATCTCTTGCAACAGGTTCATTTGTTATTGGCTTGAATTCAGCAGTAATCAGTCAGGATGATAACCCAATTGCAGATGTTAAGGAAAATTCAACAACAGAGGATACATTTAGGTCATACTATAAAGGAGCTGATACACAACTTTCTTGGTTGGCAACAACAGTTGCAAGTAAAGTTACAGCAGCTAATACTGCAGAAGAGCAGAAACTTTATGACCATTATTTGAAGTTCACAGTTGCTAAGGATACATCAGGTGGATGGCACGAAAACACATCAAATAACAAAGCTGGTTTCAATGGTTATGACTTTGACCCAGAAGTACCGATTGCAACAATTTCATTTGTTATTGCTGATGTTGCTGACGGCACAGCGGTAAACGCTGCTATCACATCAGGCTCACTTACATGTAATCCGGTTCAGACAACTTGGAAGTACTATAAAACACCTAACTCAGCTACAACAACAGCTAACATTGCAGCGACATCAATTGATGTTTCTCAAACTGTTGTTTCAGCTACAGTTGGTGAAGAAACAGCAGAGGTTACTCCTCTTGAAGTAAGCCACTGGAAAGACCAGATTAGATTCGATCTTGTTGGTGGTTCAGGCGCAAATGCTAACAATTATAAAG
>CAZTLU010000015.1:0-30444 GCA_964614605.1 uncultured Eubacteriales bacterium | reverse complement strand
GACGAACGATGAGTTTAAGTGTTTCAAGACCGAAATAATCGTCGATATCTCTGTCATTGATTGTGATTTTGCCTGTACCTGCATAAACACGTACACGAGCTACTGATTTCTTTCTTCTACCTGTACCGTAGAAAAATGGACTTGTTTCGTACATTTAAATAGCCTCCCTTTCTTAAAATTCTCTTACTTCGGGCTTCTGTGCATCATGCTTGTGCTCTGCACCGCGGTATACACGAAGACGAGTAAGTGCCTGACGGCCGATTACTGTATCAGGAATCATACCCTTAACAGCCTTTGTTACTGCGAACTCGGGCTTTGTTTTCATAAGAGTCTTATACTTAACTTCCTTCATGTTACCAACATAGCCTGTGTGATGATAGTACATTTTCTGTTCAAGCTTGTTACCTGTAAGAACAACCTGCTCTGCATTGATGATGATTACATGGTCACCGCAGTCAGCGTGGGGTGTGAATGTGGGCTTGTGCTTACCTCTGAGAAGTACTGCAGCTTCAGCAGCTACTTTACCAAGAGTTTTGCCAGCAGCGTCAAGCACATACCAGTTACGGGTAATGTCGCCCTTTTTTGGCATATAAGTTGACATAGAACTTACCTCCGAATATTATTTTTAATTGCTCGAAGATTATAACAGAGGGATTTTCGTTTGTCAACACATTTTTTTGAATTTTAAACGAGAGAAATATAAACCTCTGTTTTTCTTTGATTTTCTCGATTTTTCATATATTTTTCTTTTTTATTATTTTTTAAAATTTTTGTTTACTTTTATAGAAAATTAAGATAAAATGTTGTTGAAGTGGTACAATGGGTCGTCGGAGACGCCGACCCCTACTATTACGGCGGGAGCAAGCCCCCGCCCTACAATTGTGAGGGTTTTATGCAGAAATTATTAAGTCTTGTGCGTGCGGCAGTTGACAAATACAATATGATTGAAGACGGCGACAAGATTGCAGTCTGTGTTTCAGGCGGTAAAGACAGTGTTGTTATGCTTTTGTGCCTTATCAATCTTAAAATCTTTTACCCCAAGAAATTCGACCTTTGTGCGATTACCCTTGACCCTCAATTTCACGGTGAATGTGCCGATTATTCTGAAATCCGGAAAATCTGCAATAAAAATAATATACCATATATAATTAAGCGTACAGAGTTATACCATATTATATTTGAAGCAAGAAAAGAGAGTAACCCTTGCAGCTTATGTGCGAGAATGCGTCGCGGACTTCTTCACGACACCGCCAAAGAGCTTGGTTGCAATAAAATTGCCTTGGGTCATCACCTTGACGATGCCGCTGAAACCTTTATTATGAATTTATTCGGCAACGGCAGGGCTGAATGCTTCTCACCTGTTTCGTATTTATCGCGTAAAGATTTGTATATGATTAGGCCAATGGTTTTTGCCTATGAAACGGATATAACAAGGGTTGCCAATAAAGAAAATGTGCCTATTGTGAAAAGTCAGTGTCCCGCTGATGAAAAAACAAACCGTGAGGATACGAAAAATCTGTTGGCAGAGCTTGAAAAACGATACCCTGCATTAAGGCAGAAGATTGTTGGAGCAATGCAACGCGGGGATATAAGCGGTTGGGGAGTTGACGAATAAATTCATAATATTGAATGCGGAGTGCTGAGTGCTGAATTAACGGCGGGAGCAAGCCCCCGCCCTACTTTACAACTCAATTTTTGTATGATATAATATTTAGCAATTCATTTTGATTTCTGTTTGGAGATGATATAGATGAAATATGTTGTAGTTTTGTATGACGGAATGGCGGACTATCCTGTTCCGCAGTTCGACGGCAAGACTCCTATGATGATGGCGAAAAAGCCTAACTTTGATATGCTGGCTAAAAAAGGCACAGTTGGTCTTGTAAAGACTGTTCCCGACGGTATGAAGCCCGGCAGTGATGTTGCGAATATGAGTGTTATGGGCTTTGACCCGTCAATATACTACACAGGCAGAAGTCCTCTTGAGGCGGCAAGCATCGGCGTTGACCTTAAAGCTACTGATGTTACGCTTCGTTGTAATCTTGTTACACTGTCAAACGAAGAAAATTACGCTGACAAGACAATGGTTGACTACTGCGCTGACGATATTTCAAGCGAAGAAGCTGCTGAAATTATCAAAACAGTTGAAGAGCATTTCGGTAACGAAATGTATAAATTCTATAACGGTGTAAGCTACCGTCATTGCCTTGTATGGAACAACGGCACAACTGACCTTGGCAATATGACACCCCCTCACGATATTTCAGGCAGAGTTGTTGGCGAATACCTTTCAACAAGCGACAATGCAAAGGGTCTTGTCAATATGATGAAAGAAAGCTATGAGCTTCTCAAAAATCATCCCGTAAACATTGAGAGAGTTAAAAACGGCAGACGCCCTGCAAACTCAATCTGGCTTTGGGGCGAGGGCAAAAAGCCTGCACTTTCGCCATTTGAGGAATTATATGGCATCAAGGGTGCTGTAATTTCTGCAGTTGATTTGCTTAAAGGTATCGGCAAATGTGCAAAAATGGAAACTCCCGAGGTTGAGGGCGCAACAGGCTACATAGACACTAACTTTGTTGGCAAGGCAGAGGCCGCAGTTGAGGCGCTTAAAAATGGTTGCGATTTCGCATACATTCACATTGAAGCTCCTGACGAATGCGGTCACAGACGCGAGGCAGAGAACAAAGTCCGTGCAATTGAGATTATTGACGAGCAGGTGCTCCCTGTAGTTCTCAATGGATTAAAGGAATATGACGATTACAAAATCCTTATACTTCCCGACCACCCAACACCTATCGTTACTGCAACACACGCATCGGACCCCGTTCCCTTTATGATGTATCATAAGAATAACGAGGTTGAGGGTATTGATACAGTAAATGAAGACACCGCAAAGGCAACAGGCTTGTTTGTTGAGAGCGGTGTAGAGCTTATGAAAAAATTCTTGGAGGCGTAAAAAAAATGAGCTATAACAGAGATACAATTTGCGTTCAGGGTGCATATAAACCCAAAAACGGCGAACCCAGAGTGCTCCCCATTGTGCAGAGCACAACCTTTAAATATGACACAAGCGAGGCAATGGCAAAGCTTTTTGACCTTGAGCCCGGTTATATGTACACTCGTCTTGCAAACCCCACAAGCGACGCGGTAGCACAGAAAATCACAATGCTTGAGGGCGGTGTTGCAGGCGTGCTTACTTCTTCAGGTCAGGCGGCAAACTTCTTCTCACTCATTAACATTATGGGCGCAGGCGACCATTTTGTTTCTGCTGCTACAATTTATGGCGGTACTTTCAATCTTTTCAATGTTACAATGAGAAAATTGGGCATTGATGTAACATTCGTTGACCCCAACGCAAGTGAAGAAGAAATTCAGGCTTGCTTCAAACCCAACACAAAGGCACTTTTCGGTGAAACTATCGCAAATCCCTCACTTGATGTTCTTGATATTGAGAAATTTGCCAAGATTGCACACGCTAACGGCGTTCCGCTTATTATTGACAACACATTCCCCACACCGATTAACTGCCGTCCCTTTGAATTCGGTGCTGACATTGTTACACACTCCACAACAAAATATATGGAGGGTCACGCAAATATCGTCGGCGGTGCGGTTATTGACAGCGGTAATTTTGATTGGGAACAGAACGACAAATTCCCCGGACTTACACAACCCGACGAAAGCTATCACGGTGCGGTTTATACAAAGGATTTCGGCAAGGCAGGTTACATTACCAAAATCGTTGCTCAGTTACTTCGTGACTACGGTTCAACTCCTGCTCCGCAGAATTCATTCTATCTTAATGTGGGTCTTGAAACACTTCATCTTCGTGTGGAAAGACATTGCAGTAATGCTCTTGCGGTTGCAAAGTATCTTGAAGCAAACGACAAGATTTCTTGGGTTAACTACCCTGCACTTCCCGGCAACAAGTATTATGACCTTGTGCAGAAATATATGCCAAACGGCACTTGCGGTGTTGTATCCTTCGGCGTTAAGGGTGGCAGAGCCGCCGCAGAGAAGTTTATGAATTCTTTGAAGCTTGCGGCAGTTGTTACTCATGTTGCAGATGCAAGAACCTGTGTGCTTCATCCCGCATCCTCAACTCACAGACAGTTAAGCGACCAAGAATTAGTTGAGTGCGGAGTTTCACCCGACCTTATCAGATTTTCAGTAGGTATTGAAAATGTTAACGACATTATCGCTGATATTGAACAGGCACTTGAGCAGATATAAAGAATTAACGGCAATCCATCACGGATTGCCGTTTTTGTTTCATATATAATTTTACGGTTTTGCCGATCTTGCAGGCTTATAGCTGCAAGTGCCGCAGATTCTGTCACCTGCATCACCTGCCGCAGTTACGATATAGCCGTCTTTATTAAGACCTGTCGGAATATACTTTGCTGCATAAATTTTAACATCAGGATGCTTTTCGTAAAGGAGTTTAACGCCTACATCAGATGCGAAAATACACATAACCTTAATATTTGTACATCCCTCTTTTTTAAGGTAATCAATAGATGCATCAACGCTACCACCGGTAGCAAGTGCGGGGTCAACAATGATTACGGGACCCTTTGTAATGTCAACCGGCATTTTGTAGTAATATGTTACAGGCAACAAGGTTTTTTCATCTCTGTAAAGTCCGATATGCCCTACCTTTGCAGTCGGTGAAAGTCGACGAAGCCCCTCAACCATTCCAAGTCCTGCACGGAGAATCGGAACTATTGTGAAATCTTCAGCCAATACGGGAGAATCAAAATCCGCAAGAGGTGCCTGAATCGGTATATTTTTGGTTTTAAGGTCTTTAAGTGCTTCATAGCCCATAAGCATTGTAAGTTCATCTACGATTTCGCAGAATTCCTTTGAGCCTGTGTTGATGTCACAAAGGTGAGTAACCTTATGTGCCACAAGCGGATGGTCGTTAAAGCTTGTTAAATTCTTTGTGAAGTCTGACATAATGACGCCTCATTTCAATATTCTTATTTTCTTATTCATAATATCACATTTGCATTTGTTTGGCAAGTAAATAATAAATTTGTGTCGATTGACACCTATTTTTGTATATGATATAATTTGTTTTATAAAAGTGTGGGTAAGGAGAAAAATCATGGCAAAAATTATTGTTAGCGGTTGCCTTTTAGGTTGCGACTGTCGTTATAAAGGTGATAACTGCAAATGCGAAGAATTGCTGACTTTGGCAGAAAAGCATACGCTTATTCCGGTTTGTCCCGAACAGCTTGGTGGTCTTAGTACGCCGCGTGACCCTGCCGAAATTGTTGGCGATAAGGTTATAAGCAACCATGGTAAAGATGTGACATACGAATACACAAAAGGTGCCGAGTTGGCTCTATATATTGCAAAAATCAACAATGCAGATGCAGTTGTTTTCAAGGCAAACAGTCCGTCTTGCGGTAAGGGTATAATCTACGATGGCACTTTTACAGGCAATAAAATTGCAGGTAACGGTATTGCTGCTGAAATGTTTTTGAATTCAGGCTATTCTGTATTTACTGAAAATGAAATTGCTACACTTTCAGAATTTCTTAATAAGTAATTTTTCCCTTTCGAGTTTTTTCTTAAATTATTGACAACAAAATGCATATTATGATATACTGTACGAGATAAAAACACGGCAATCATTAAATTCGATACTTTGATATCGGCAAGATGGATGTGTGGCATAGTACACAATGCTTTTATATGTTACATTTATAACCTTGCCAATATTGGTAAGGTTATTTTTTTGTTGTCGGGTAAAAATTTTTAGGAGGATGTTTATGAAACTCATCTATGATGTGGGCGACCGCCCAAAATTCAGTAAAACGCTGCTTTTTGCTTTCCAGCAGATGATTGCAATTATGGCGGCAACCTTACTTGTTCCAATGCTTATGTCAAGCTACGCTATGAGCAATGGTAACACACTTTCTTTCGACCCTGCAGCAGCACTTTTCGGCGCAGGTATCGGTACACTTTTCTACACATTTGCTACAAAGCGTAAGAGCCCTGTTTTCCTTGGTTCATCTTTCACATTCCTTGGCGCTTATGCAGCAATTATCGGTATGAACTACGGCTACTGGGGTGTTATCATTGGCATCGTTTTTGCAGGTCTTGTTTATGTAGTTCTTGCTCTTCTCATTAAGCTCGCAGGTTCAGGTTGGGTTAACAAGCTTATGCCACCTGTAATTGCAGGACCTATTGTTACTATTATCGGTCTTTCACTTTCAAGCACAGCTACAGGCTGGATGTCAACAAACGGCGGAGCTGATTACAATCTTGTAACCATCCTTGTTGGTGCTGTTACATTCTTTGCAATTGTTATTGTTTCAGTTAAGGGCTCAAAGAACCTTCGCCTTATTCCTTTCATTATCGGCGTTGGTGCAGGTTACATTTTCGCTCTTATTCTTACTCTTATCGGTAATGCTGCTGATATTGCTGCTCTTCAGATTTTGAGCTTCGACTCATTCAAAGCAGCATTTGACCCATTCACAATTCAGTCAATTGTTGATTATCCTAAATTCACATTCCTTCAGGCAATGACAGATAAAGTTGACGGCATTCTTCCTATAGATGCTGCAGCAATCGGTAACATCGCAATTACATTCGTTCCGATTGCTATTGTTGAACTTGCACAGCACATTGCTGACCATAAGAATCTTGGTAACCTTATCGGTAAAGACCTTATCAGTGACCCGGGTCTTGACAGAACTCTCATCGGTGACGGTGTTGGTTCAATCATAGGCGGTTTCTTCGGCGGTGCTGCAAATACAACTTATGGTGAATCAATTGGTTGTGTTGCTATTACAGGTAACGCTTCAGTTGTTTCAATTATGACAGCAGGTTTAGGTTGTATGGTTCTTTCATTCTTTACACCATTCGTAGCTCTTATCAACTCAATTCCTAAGTGCGTAATGGGTGGCGCTTGTGTTGCTCTTTACGGTCTTATTGCAGTTGCCGGTCTTCAGATGCTCAAGAATGTTGACCTTGGTAAGAACAGAAACCTCTACATTGTAAGTGCAATTCTTGTTATTGGTATCGGTGGTCTTTCTCTTAACTTCGGTACTAACCCAATTACAAACGGGCCGCTTGTTCAGGTTACTTCTCTTGCAACAGCTCTTATCTTCGGTATTATTACTAATGTTATTGTTAGCACAGGTAAGAACAAAGACGAAGAAGATGAAGATGCAACAGAAGATGCTGAATAATCAGTAATTCAAACAATTATTCCCCACAGATTTCGGTCTGTGGGGATTTTTTAACCCCTCAGTTTCGCATACGCTCGACAGTTCCCCTTTTGACAAGAGAGGCTTAATTGTGGTAGAATACACAAGGTGAAAAAAATGATTAAGAATGATAAAACAAAAGGAATTATATACATCATCATTTCGGCGTTTTTCTTTGCTCTTATGGGGCTTTTTGTGAAATTGTCGGGTGATTTGCCAACAATTCAGAAAAGCTTTTTCAGAAACGCTGTGGCTTGTGCTTTCGCATTTGTGCTGATTACAAAAAATCACATTTGGGAATTGCCAAAAGGTAAAAATATAAAATATCTGCTCATTCGTTCAGTTGCGGGCACCTTGGGAATACTGTGCAATTTTTACGCGGTTAGTAAAATCAACCTGGCAGACGCTTCAATGCTTAACAAGCTATCCCCTTTCTTTGCGGTTGTATTCTCAATATTTATCCTCAAAGAAAAAGCAAATTTCAAGCAGTTTTTGGCGGTTACGCTCGCCTTTATCGGCGCATTGTTTGTAATGAAGCCCTCATTCTCATTTGACGCCTTACCGGGCTTTTTAGGCTTTTTAGGCGGAATGAGCGCAGGACTTGCATACACTTATGTGCGAAAGCTTACACAGAATGGATTTAAAGGTCCTTTGATTATTTTTTACTTTTCAATGTTTTCCTGCGTTGTAACTCTGCCGTGGCTTATATTTGATTTTACACCCATGTCACCTATTCAATGGGTTTATCTTATTCTTGCAGGGCTCTCTGCCAGTGGCGGTCAATTCTTCATCACAGCGGCATACAGCAAAGCGCCTGCCAAGGAAATTTCCGTTTACGACTACTCGCAAATCATATTCACAACCATTTTAAGTCTTATTGTATTCGGCGATTTGCCCGATATATTCAGCTTTGTCGGATATGGAATTATTATCGCGGCGGCAATTTTCAATGCATGGAATTCACTTAAAAAGAATTGACAAAACCCCTGATGATTTTAAATTTCATCAGGGGTTTTATTATCAAAATATTAACATTTAATATGTTAAGAAACTTGCTTTTATATTATTTATCTGTTACCTGTAATAACTTTATAAATCTTAGGCAAGCGTTTTTCCATAAACGCAGAAGTCAAAAGAATAAAGCCTATTACAAGTACAAGTGTGATTATCAGATTAACTATTGAAAAGATTTGAGATTTTGGCAATACAATATATAAAATTTTTGCAACATAAACACCTAAATAAAAATTTAATGCAAACATCATAAATGAATAGTTGCAAAAATGCTTCGGTTTTTTATCGAAGGTAAATAAATCAAACATAAACCATGTTGAAAAGCAGAACACGGTCATAACCAATATATAAACAAAGCCATCATTGTCGAGATTGAGTTCGTCTGCCAAAGTGATATACAAGCTACACATCAAAAATAATATTAAGCTGACCACGGACACAGCTTTGCTTTTCCTGTTACAGAACCAATCAAAGAAATGAATTCCAACATAAGCACCGATAAGGTAAAAAATGATAGAGTCAGCACGCCAGAAAGCGATGTATTCTTCTCCTGCTATTGTAACAGTTTCAGGAATTTTTATACCAAATGCATATAGTGTAACTACTACTGAAATCACTGCTCCACCTATGTATTTGTTTGATAACAAGGTATATATCAATGGACATAAAAGTGTAAATATTATCAGGTTGAAAATAAACCAAAGGCTTTTATAAAAATAGTTAAAGAAGATTCCAAGGAACAAATTCTTAACTGTGAAATCTGCTTCAATTGCAATGAAACTACCGAGTGGTGTAGCATCAACAACCATCATCACTATGGTATAAAATACGCACCAAAGAAGGTATGGTATTACCAAAGTCTTGAATCTCGACTTCAGTTTTGATGCAGTCGTTTTATAAGTATAATTCCTGTAAAATAACACACCGGAGATTACAAAAAACAACCTGATTGCAACACTTGTAATACCTGCTGTAACAAAATCACCAAAAAACGATATTATATTTCCTAATGCACCCTGATAGTTATAGCCTTCAAAAGAGGTTACATGTAACAACACAACCAAAATGCTCAAGAAAAATGTTACCACAGTCTTTTTATTAAAAAAAGATGCATCAATACTTTTAGAAGAAGCTTGCAAATGCACTCACCCCTTAATTTTTTTCAAAAGATTTATAAGATTTATTTTAAAACAATATTTAAAAACCAAAGAGTACAAATGCGTTTTATTATCATTTATATATTTTATTAAAGAATCTTCATATCCCGCATCTTTTAAGTGTTCTATACTACGCTTAAAAAACTCTTTATAAATTTTAAGAATTTCTAAAGTAGGTATATTTTGGATTTCAATTCCGTAATGGGCGGTTTCGTTCTCGTCTGCCATACAAGCCTTATATTTGCAAATCAGATAACAAAAATCTATATATACCTTTTTAATCAGATTTTTGCTTTGTTCCTGATTTAATTTATAATCATTGTGCAAGAAAATGTGGTCGGAGATACCGTAAAACATCAATTCTCTTATCTCAGGTGAAAAATACATTCTTGTCCCGCTTTTGTTTTTCTTTATAAACTCTACAGGTCTTGTTCCCCAATATCCACCATAATAATGAGCACTTTTACCATACATAAATAAATCAAGCATTAAAAAATCATAGGTATTTATGTACTGTAAATAATCGGAATAATCGGGTTCATTCAAGTGGGCTTCGATTAAATCACGATTATAAATCATTCCGGTGGGATGATGAATTGAATCGTTATTCATCAAAGACTCAAATCCTTGAGAAAACACCTTTATCTGCTCGTTGCAATTACTTGATTTTGCAGGAGACCATACAAATGCGAAATCATTATTACGCAATACTTCAATAAGTTTTGCAATTTTTTCCGGAAACAATATATCCCTGTCATTGCAATATAATGCGTATTTGCCCTTGGCATTGAAAATGCTGTGTATCATATTTATAAAAGGCGGTAAAGCCTCTTCATTACGGCAATATCTGATACGCACATCATCATAAGAAGTTATCTTCTCTTGTGTATTGTCGGTAGAGAGATTATCTGTAACTACAATTTCAAAATCATCGCTTTCAATTGTCAGCAATGAATCAATTACCTCAGAAAGTTCTTTTATTCTGTTGTAGGTTGGAATACATATACTCAATGTTTTTTTCACAAAAATCCCCCACCGAGATGAAATAAATATCAGTTATTTGCCATTCTGTTCAAAAGGCTGATTTTACCTCTTGTAAGTCTGTTAGCAATTTTTAACACATTTTTAAATTCTTTGGATTTGAAGAAAATAATGAGATATACTATGTTAAAAATAACTGCAACCAAAACTAAACGAATAGCAATTCCGAGTATGCCTCCAAAATCTATAAAACTGCATACCAAATAGCTTACACCACATAACAAAACAATAACTAAAATGTATGCAAAAATCTGTTTTAAGAATTCAAGCATCTTATTTTTTGAAAACAACTCTGTAAAAAGATTGTTGATAATCCAAGGCATACCAATAAAGAGCATAGAAATAATGGTAGATAATAACACACCATATATTCCCCAAAACTGAACCATTATCAAGTTCATTGCAAGATTTGACAAAGCAGTTACAAGAGGTCTGTATCTGTCCTTATGCCAAATACCAGCAGCATCCTTGTATACATTCAGCAAAGTATTAAACTGCTTAATGCAGAAGTACGCACTAAAACAAATTACAGCACCGAAGTCAAACATATTTTCTGAACCTACCCAAAGATTCATAAATGGTTGATACAAAACTAATAGTGCTGCAGTGCAGAATCCTGCAATCCAGGAAATAATAAAATTAAAGGTTTTGAAATCGCCAAAAACTTTGTTTTCATTCTCAGTAACCAAACTGTTACCTATTCCCGCCATACAGGAAGTCATAACTATATTTATTATTCCGGTCAATGCCGTAACAATGTAAAAATAGTTTTGATATATACCCAATATCGAAAGTCCTAAAAAAGCCGAAATAACGATAGTATCTACGGAATCAACAATAACTGCACCTATTTTTGCTGTAAAAAGGTCCTTAATCTTTCGATTGATACCATCCTTGACAGGTTTTGGCAACACGCCAACCGCTTTATACTGAGGGAAAAGTCTATCGGCAACAACAGCGGTAAAGATATTTATCAACAACTGTGTTACTAACGCAACAATTAAATAGTAATAGTAATTCTTAAATGCAAATAAGAAAACCAATTGAAGCAAATAGCGTACTGTATGTGCGATAAGGGTAATTTTACTTATAACATCCGACCTTTGATGTGCTTGAAGCAGGCAGCTTTTATAAGCAAAAAGCCAATAAGAAAGTACAGTTGCTGCAAGGTTGAGTAAATATAAAACATAAATATTCAACCCGTCGGGAACATCACCTGATATCAACTTAGGAATATACGGACACAATATCAATCCGCCACACAATACAATAAGACCTATTATTCGATAATAAATCTTATATAATCGCATTAAAGCACAGATAGTTTTACTGTCGTCCTCGGCTATCGGCTTGTACATACTGTAAATCATTGCACTGCCAACACCCAACTCGGCAAGATTAAGCACCGACAAAATCGATGCAAACAGCCCATCCAAGCCTACATACTGTACTCCAAGCAGATAAATCATAGCCGTACGCATTAAAAATGGTACAATAATATGATACACTTTCAATATTATTCCAAAAACAATGTTTTTAGATGCATTTCTTGTTTTATCAAATCGCATTGTTATCTTCTTTCTTCTTTAAGGTTCGACTCTTCTCACCTTATACTGTTTATAGCATTTTCGATATATTCTGACGCGTATTGTCTTTCTATTGCAAGGATTGATTCCACTTCATTCCACTTGGAAGCCGGAATATCGTTATATTCAAATCCGAATTTTCGCTCCTGCAAGCCGAATTTTGTCAGCAAAGTATCAAGGCGCGACGACATACTCTGACCGCCCTCGTCCCTGTCAAACACAGTGAAATTTTTATTAAACAAAATTGAGAAAACACTACCGTGGAATGAATCGGTAAATATGTATTCCGCATTTAAAATACTGTAAAGAACCTCATTTGGACCGTATCTGTAATAATCGGGACTTTCAATATCAAATAATCTTACAATTTGCAGGTTATTCTTTTTTGCAAAATTTGTAATTTCCTTTTTGTATTTTGCACTCACTTGTCCCAAGAAATAGCACAAAAGATATTTTTGAGGTATAGTATCAGGCTTTTGAACACATTCCTTCCAAGTGCTTGCCTCAAGCATCATTGTAGGGTCAACTAAAACCTTTGCATCCCTACCTGTTAAATCGGATATAATTTTTGCACCTGCATCTTCTCTGACGGACAAAAATGAAATATCATTTATCCATTCTTTATATTTATCGGTTACATCGTCAGGTATAACGGACACACCAAAGCTTGGTGCTATTGCAACATTTTTACCCTTTGCAAAGGATAAAAACGCAAGGTCTGAAGTAGTATCGTATGTTGGATTCCACACCTGGTCACTGCCGCAAAAGAAGCAATCATATTGATTAACCCAATTCTCATCAGCACTCAATTCATGAGTGAGTACTTTATCAGAAACGTGAAGATACTCATCCTGATAATTCTTAAAAGCCATGCTTCTTTCCTGTTTTAAGTTCAATAATTTGTTCTTATTGACCATTGCATAGAGGCAATCTCTTAAAACAGATTTATCGGTATTGTTCATATCGAAGCGGGACATCAATCGTGAACGCAAAAACTTTTTCACATAAGCAATTGAAAGCTTATTGATTGTTTTGGTTGCGTTAACGGATGTAATACGGTTTGCACTTCTTTCAAGCCTAAAGGTTTCAGCCTCGCCATATTTGGACAAGATTTGTTCAACCGCATAATTCTGGAACTTGTTTCCGTAATTATCTCCAACCAATGTTACAATACCAAACTTCATATCTTTAACCTCTGATTATACTTTTTTTCCTAACATATCACAAAGCAAAACCGCTCCGTTAACAGAGAATGTGCCAACAATTGCCTTAAGCTTTGTTGTTAAAGGAACATACTGAGAACTCACGGTTTTAACAACCAATTTTTTTATTGCTGTCTTTGTAATCTTATATGCCTGTTTTTTCACATCACTCTTTGATGCTCTTTGACAAAGAGCAATACCCAAATCGACAATGGCTGCTCGGGCATAATCTGCTGCTACTTTAAAGCCTGAATTCATAAACAATTCAAGCACCTTCTGATAAGCGTCAATACCCGTCATTTTTCTTATATTGAACGCGGAGGTAATGGCACTGTTTTCTCTAATAATATAATGGTAATACGCATTATCAGAGTAGAAAACTGATTTTGCCCTTGTGATAACTTCACAAATAAAAAGTGTATCTTCACCCAAAATTATATTTTCATCAAATCTGGTATCAAGTAATAGTTCTTTATCAAAAACTTTAGTTACGCTAAATCTATTATCAGGAGAAATTGAGCGAATAAGGGCTGTTTCTGAATCCAACACTCCGTATTTAGAGTCACTTACCCTATGCTTAACACTTTCACCATTTTTATCAACAAAATATTCAAACATAAAAATCTGTGCATTATTTTGCTTCATTGAGTTTACAGCATCCTCAAACAAGGTAGGCTCCACCCCATCATCGCCGTCAATAATTGAAATCATATCACCCTTTGCATTATCAAGCGCTAAATTTCTTGCAGATGATACACCGCCATTTTCCTTATGAAAAACACGAATTCTACTGTCACGCAAAGCAAGCTTATCACAAAGGTCACCTGTTTCATCCGTTGAACCGTCGTTTACAAGCAAAACTTCAAAATCGGTATATGTCTGTTTCAAAATACTGTCAACACAACGTTCAAGATATGGTGCAAGATTATACGCGGGTATAATTACTGAAATCATATAAATGCCTCATCTTTTTAAGATTTTCTTAATAAAAAATCGAGCCTTTGGCGGTATCTTATTTTTTATTATTATAAGATATTTTCTGATGCCTAACTCCTTATTGAATTTTTTATCCAAGCCGTTATATCCGTTATTATTATAAATATCAATTATAGCTTCACGGGTTGCAGGCTTGTTGCTTGGGTGCACAAGCTGTCCATTTTCTCTTGATATACTTTCAAAGTCGGTTTCAATTAGCTCTAAATCAGCCTGCAATAAGGTTTGCATGCCCTTTTCGGTTGAGCATACTATACAGGACACACCCTGTGTAAAATCATAGCCCTCTGCTTTGATTTTACTGTATGTAGCCGTATCCTTTTCTACACCCCAGAAATCGCCGATAGTAAGGTCAGCAACACGCTCATTGGTGGCATACTTACAGTTGTAACAAGAATCACGGTAAGTTTCGCAGCGTAAAAACATTTTATAATAGGATGAAATGTTGCAAGGTATTCTTTTTGCTGTGATTTTGTTATTGTGTTTAGTTACAAGTTGTGCACAAAGTCCCCAACCTGTTTCCTTTATTCTGAATTTAAACGACTCAATTGATGAGCCCTTTTCATTAAAGGTTTTTAAATAATCCGTAAACAACTGTTGTGAAGGCACACCATGACAAATTACTTCAACCAAAATCAAGTTTTCAGGTGTACCACACAATGACTTAACTGCTGCAACTTGACAAGGAGTGCCGGAGAAAAGAATCGTTTTGCCGGTTTTAACATCTGCCTTTATACTATGGTAGACATCGCTCATATCACTCTGCACATATTTTGAGCCCTGTAACAAATGCAAATCTTGTTTTTGGTCAATACGCAAATGCTTTACCGATAAAATATTTTGCTCATCCTTAACCATTGCAGAACCGTAAACAATACCGCCGTCTTCAAAGACTTTAACTGCTAATGCAGAAAAAACACCACCTGAAGCAGAGGTCAGGAGATAGTCCTTGTCCTTATTTATTGCCGCAAAAATTTTTTGCTGTGCAAAATCATTATAAAAGCTTTTTTCAACGGGACAAGTACGCAAACAAAGTCCGCAATCAATGCACAATACTTCATCAATCTCGGGATAGCTTACTCCAAGCTCTCCGTTTTTCATTTTTATAGCACCCTTGGGACAAACACTTTCACAAAGCCTACAGCCTGTACATTCGGGCTTTAAAACAAGATTTTCTGTTTTCATAAATATACACAACCAATTATTTAATATTTAATGTATAGTCCTTGAAGCTCATCAAATTAAGGTCCTTTTCGCTGATAATTAAATTCTCTTTACCACCGATAAGTTCAAAGGGCCATTCAATGTTAATATCGGGGTCATTATACATAATACCCGAGTCACCTTCGCCGTAAAAAACCTCGGCACATTTATAGCTGACAACCGAGTCTTCAATTACCAGATATCCGTGTCCGAAATATTGTGGAACAAGAAGACTATGCTGATTCTCACCTGTCAGATGAAAGCCCTGCCACTTGCCAAAGGTTGGCGAATTCGGACGCAAATCCACGATAACATCATAAACATGACCGCTTATACAACGCACTAATTTTGGTTGTTGCTTAATAAGTTGAAAATGTGTGGCACGGATAACGCCTTTTTTGGAAAGTGTATAAAAAGTCTCTTTTAAATCGTGCTCAATACCGTTAGCCTTAAACACATCTACATTATAGTCTTTAATTAATCCGCCACGGTCATCGGATGCAAAGAAGGGCTTTATAAAATAAGCACCCTTTAATTCCAACTCATTAAATTCAAATTTTTGTACCATAAAATCACCTTAAATTGTTTTGAGCCACTCCATTGTGAGTCTTGTGCCTTCAGCAAAGCTTATTTCAGCTTTAAATCCACAGTCAACTTCAGTAGCAGTTGTATCAAATGTTTCTAATGGTAAATTTGTACCTGTGAATGGCACATCTCCGAAAATTGCCACCGCATCAGGTGCTAACGCCTGCTGCATTTCAAGAATAAATTGTTTCAGCGGACGGGCTGTTGAGCTGCCTATCATATATTCACAGAACGGTTTACCATTTTTTGCAATCAAGTAGAATGCTTTTGCAACATCTGTAACATAGACAAAATCGTAATTCTGTGTTGCCGCAGTAAATTGCAAAGGTTCGTTATTGATAATTTTACGAATAGTTGTATTAACAAAACGAGGTGAAATTTCACCAACACCATATGCATTTGTTATCATTGGCCAAATCAAATCTATACCAATATCTGCTGCCACAGATTTGCACATACAGTGAGCGATATGCTTGCCCATACCATAAATATATGCCATACCGGGTCTGCTTTCCTGCTTATGTATAGCGGCTTCAACCTCATATTCCATAATACTGCCTGCACAAACAAAACGCTTACAACCTAATTTTTTTGCAATTTTTAAACATTCAACCGTATTTAATGCGTTTTGCATTTGAAGATTATAATTTATTCGCTCATTACCTGCCGAACCTGCCCAAGCAAAATGAACAAAGGTATCGTATTCATCAACAGGTATGTTCTTTAATAAACCTTCCGTATCTGAAATATCAAGCTGTAAGTACTTCAGGTTACTATGCTTTTCAAGTCTGTACGGAGTTTCTGAAATGTCTATTGCCAATACCGAAACTCCTTCATTTAAAAAATGCTTCACTGTATAACTGCCGACAAAACCATCCGCACCTGTTATAATAACCTTCTTCATATTAAACCTCTAAAAATTCTTCAATTTGTTTATCCATACATCCACGGATATCGGCATTTGATTGCCAACAAATTGTCCATTCAACTACCTTTTCAATTGCTTTATCCAAATTCCAACGAGGTGCCCAACCAAAAGTAGCCTTTAATTTTGAGCAATCAAGCTTCAAGAAATTCGCCTCGTGAGGACCACCCACAAACTTGTTTTCCCAAGCAAGACCATTACCCCATTTGGTTACAAACAAATCAACTAATGCACCCGTCTGGAAGCAATCCACATCATCCGGACCCACATTATAATATCCCGCATACGAAATATCTTCATATTGCTTTGCCGCAATCATCATATATGCGTAAAGAGGCTCCAAAACATGCTGATAAGGTCTTGTTGAATATGGATTACGAACAATTATGTTTTCCTTTTTTATTGCACTTCTTATACAGTCGGGAATAATACGGTCATTGGCAAAATCGCCACCGCCAATTACATTACCTGCTCTTGCGGTTGAAATTGCAACACGATTGTCTGCAAAGAAACTGTTTTTATAGCTGTGTGTAACAAGCTCTGAACAGGATTTCGAGTTAGAATACGGGTCAAAGCCATCTAATTCTTCATTTTCACGATAGCCCCATTCCCACTCTTTATTTAAATATACTTTATCTGTTGTCACATTTAAAAATGATTTAACACAGTTACTTTGACGAATACATTCTAAAATGTTAACTGTTCCCATAACATTGGTTTCATATGTATAAGCAGGCTCTTTATAGCTGTCGCGCACAATTGGTTGTGCAGCCAAATGAAATACTATTTCCGGCTGTGCTTCATCAAAAACCTCTTTGAGCCTTGCCAAGTTACGAATATCACCTATATAAGATTTTACATCTGACTCAATATTTGCAATCTCAAAAATTGACGGCGATGTTGGAGGCTCTAAAGAAAATCCTGTAACATCAGCACCCAAATTGCTTAACATTTTACAAAGCCAAGAGCCCTTAAAGCCTGTATGACCTGTTACAAAAACCTTTTTGCCGCAATAAAAATTTCTATCAAATTCCATTGTTTTCACTCCCACAATTTCCATGGAGCTTTACCTGTTTCAAGTAAAGTCTCAAGCTTTTGCTTTTCACGAAGTGTGTCCATACACTGCCAAAAGCCTTTATGTGTATATGCCATAAGCTCATTCTGTGATACCAACGCATTCATCGGTTCCTTTTCAAACACAATTGTGTCATTGTCAATCAAATCAAAAAGCTCCGGCTCAAACACCATAAATCCAATGTTTATAAGGTCACCATCCAAGTCACTTTTTTCTCTGAATGCATTTACGATTCCGTTATCTGCGATATCAAGAACACCCTTGTTCTGTCCAAAATTGTAAACAGAAACCGTGCCCTTCTTACCGTGGGACTTATGATATTCAACAAGTTCTTTAATATTTACATCACCAACAGCATCGCCGTATGTAAGCATAAAGGTCTCATCGCCAACATAGTCCTTGATACGTTTAACTCTGCCGCCGGTCTGTGTATTAAGACCTGTATCGACAATTGTTACCTTCCAAGGTTCTGCGTGTTTATTGTGCACTATCATCTCATTACCATTTGTGAAATCAAAGGTAATGTCGGAAGTATGTAAGAAATAATCTGCAAACCATTCCTTAATCACATGTTGTTTGTAACCTGCACAGATAACAAAGTCGTTGTATCCGTAATGTGAATAAACCTTCATAATATGCCAAAGTATCGGCATTCCGCCAATCTCAACCATTGGCTTTGGTTTATTTTGAGATTCCTCAGAAATTCTTGTTCCAAATCCGCCTGCTAAAATTACAACCTTCATTATTATCACTCCATTTTTCAACTTAAAACTTTAATGCTTTTGTAAGAAATGCCTCTGTTTTTTCGCGTTCAATATTTAAAACATCATTAACGCCTGCGTATGAAATATCTTTATCAATCAAATCAAAATTAGAATAATCTGTTAATTTTCTTTCCTGTAACCCCACAAGTTCTAAAATGCTTGCAAGTCTTGTGCTGTAAAGTTCAGGGAAAATATTAATGAACTTTTTATTGAATATCAGGCTGAACGCAGTTGCGTGGAACGAATCGGTTATCACACACTCTGCATCTCTGAACAAGGCTAAAAATTCTTCAACTTTTGGCAATACAATTCCGTTGCCCGTTTTTCTAAGTTGGTCATATCTTGTGCAAAGTCTTATAAGCCTCATATTCTTTTTCTTCGCAAGCTCTTCGGCATATTTATCAAACTTATTATTATTGTTAAGCTGATATACCAATATATATTTTTCTTTAACTACCCTTTCAGCCGCTAAATCATACCATGTTTGAGGGTTGATAGCTAATGTGGGGTCTAAAACATGTTCACAATCTTTAATACCAAGATTTTCAACAATCCGGACAGCACTTTTCTCTCTTACCGATATATAATCGTATCTGTCTAAAAGCTCCTTGGTGCCCGCCTTTTCCCAATCGTCAAGACTCTCTTTACCAAAGCTTGCTGAAAATGAAATTATGCGCTTATCATCAGGTGCATATGTTAAATAAAATGGTTTTGGTATTTCATTGTGCCACCCTGTATTCCAAACCTGGTCGCTACCTGTGCAGTAAACATCCGCATCAATCGGATACTTTTCAAAATCTGCATCTTCACGATAGCATATATCAGTCAGCTTTACATTTCGGTTTAAAAATCCGTCAAAGATTTCACGCGACTTCTTGCTGGACGGCATCATTAAAATCAACTTTGCTTTATGCACCATACCAAACTCTTTATTTTGTAAGATTGATTTTAAAGATGTTTGCATTACTGCGTCACGTCTATAATCAACTATTTCTGTTTCAAAGCCATGCTTTTCAAAAAGCTTTTGTGTGGCATAGGTTTGTAAAACAGAACCATAATTCAAAACAGCGTGCAATGTTATAATTGAGGCCTTCATATTATTCCCCCATTTTATTTTTCATAAAATAAAAACTATTTAAGGTTTCTCTTGTGAACAAATTCGTAAATAAATTTGGGCACTAATCCGGCTATAATGGGTCTGAAAATCCAAATATAATTGATTTTAGGCAACTTTAATTCCTTTACTGCAAAAGCTATAACTCTGACCTCATTAAATCTGTATTTAAATTTTCTGCGTGCCAGAGCATTTCTGTCGTCACGCATTTTGTAAAGAGGCTCGCCCAGTACACAGCCTTTGTAGCCCTTGGCATACATACGCACCCACAAATCCCAATCTTCTACGCGCAAACGCTTGTCCGAAACGGAATATCCCGAAACTGCCGTATATGCCTCTCTCCTCACCATACAGGGTGCATGGCAGAAAGGTGTTCCTCGTACAAAAGAATTAACCTTCGGTTCACCCTCACCGGTTCCCGTTCTAAAATCGCCATTTTCATCAAAGTATATCATTGGGGTACTTACGATGGCATATTCCGGGTGATTTTCTAAAAAGTTAAACTCTTTTTCAAGTCGTTGCGGTAATGAAATGTCGTCGCCGTCCATACGAGCTACATATTCTGTATCAGCGTATTTAAGACAATGGTTTAAGGTATAATTTAATCCCATATTTTTTTCGTTTTTTACTAATATAATTTTATCGGGATATTTATTTACATAATTCTGAGCAACAACTGCGGTATCATCAATTGAACCGTCGTCGCACATAATAAGCTTCCACTCGGTAAAAGTTTGGTCGATTATGGATTCAATTGCTTGTGACAGTGTTGACGAGCAATTATAAATTCCCATTATAATAGACACCTTAGCAGACACGCACAACTCCCCCATTATTTATTTAATAAATTTTTTCTATCAAGTAAAACTTTCTCAAGAAACTGCTTTTGTTCGAAGTTCTCTGCTGCATATTTTGTAGCCGCTTTTCCATAAGCCTCAATATCATCTTGATTGTGCAACAAACCATTCATAGCATCTTTTAAAGCCATAACATTCTTTGGGGGTATAATTTTACCTGTGACTCCATCCACCATCGCATCTATGGGTCCGGGAATATCAGTTACGATAACCGGAACACCCATTGCCTCGGCTTCAACAACACCCATACCAAAGCCTTCACGATAGCTTGGCAAAATATAAGTATCCATTGCAGCAAGATATTTTTCAACCTCGGTTGTATAGCCTGTAAAAGCAATATTTTCACAAGCCTGTGCCCACTCATACAAATCGTTTTGTACGGTCCCATCCATTTCAGTATTGCCGACAATCATTAAATATGTATTCTTGTTTTCTTGTACAATTTGTTTGTATGCTTCAAGCAGTTCGTTTACACCCTTGTCACGCGTAATTCTGCCGACGAAGCCAAACACAAAATCATCGGATGAAAGGCCGTGCTTGGTACGAATTTCATTTCGATATTCCTCTTTTTTTGACACATCAAACTTATCGAGGTTAACACCGCAAGCACTTCCGTTCCAAATAACAGAGCCTTTGTTTTGTGCATAAAGACCTTCATCATGTGAAAAATTAAGATTGCTTTTGCTATCGGGCTGAATATGTGTTGAAAGCCTGCACACAGTCTTTTCAATAAATTTAAATATCTTTCGTTTAATTCCGCTGAAACTTATATACACCATACCCCATTGGCAATATAACCTTACCGGCACCTTTGCCAGCTTACCGGCAATAGCCGCATATAACGATGCATTGGGAGTTGAATATTGAACCAAATCAAACTTTTCACGGATGAAAATTTTTCTCATCTCAAGCATCGCCTTAACACCGGCAAAGCTAATGCCACGCTCCATTTTCACCGGAATATAATGAATATAGCTTGGTAATGACTTTTCAAATTCTTCGTCATAATCGCAGATAAAACTGATATTCCAATCAGTATTTTCGTGAATATATTCAGCTGTTTTTAACACAAAAGCTTTTAATGTGGATGATATGGTTGTAACAAAACAAATTTTCTTCATTACGATTATCTCCTCAATATATAGAGTTAAAAAACAAATTAAAATAAACTTTACTCATTACTGCTGTTGTTAGAATTACATTTATGTGATAAATTTTGATTATATTTAACTATATTGTTTTTTATCTTCAAGATTGCGTGCTTTATAAAACAAATTAGTCTCTCTGACCAAAGGTTCGCCGTAGTGCCTATGACTGCCCCCGATGTATTATGTATAACATCGTCAACCTCAACCACGCCCAAATTAAAATAACCTTGAACAAATTCAATGCAGATGCTTATCAACACAAAAAATATTATTTGAAAAATACGTTTTTTGGGGTTTGTTCTGAAAAGCTGTAATGCAACCACATACTACCCGGAACAAACAATAAAACATTCATCCACAAAGCACGTAAAAGTTCAATATTATCACCATTCAGTACATCAATTATCGAGTGGAACGGAATAAGGTTTATTTCATCAATCTCAGTATCTCTTGCGAAAACAGTCATATATATAACACAAGTCATCCATATAACAAACAATATAAAATTAAATATTTTCCAATTGTTCGCTTGTTCCTTTTTAATTTTTGAACAAACTACCCTCCACAAGCAACACACCAAAATCAATATGATAATTGTATAAGAGATAGGCATACAATAGATAAAACTAAACATTGAGTTTATCGTATGAATCTCTCCTTTTATACAAATATATTCTGATATTATCCCTTGCCTGCTTACTTTTTACCTCTTTAAATATGTCCGAATATAAAATTATATGGAATCAAATGCGAGTCATTGGGTAAAAGTACAAGCATATGCACAAAATAAACACACCAAATAAGTGTCTTAGCAAAACTCTTAGATTTTTTTTCGAAAATAGCAACAAAATCTGATACCAAAACCGGAAGCGCAAGGTTAAAATACATAGCAAATCTTGCAAGAACCGTAATTCTTACGCCACAAATCATAAATAAGAGATTAAAAACAGCCATATTTATGAAAAAATCAATATGTTTGTTTTCACGACTAAGTTTAGGATAATATATAAACGAGACAATCACAGGAAAAGCTGCAACCACTATACGTAAAAAGTTTACACCGGCTCTTAGTTCTTCCAAATCTGCATAGTCATCTGCAAGTTTGGTTTGACCTATACTGTCTAAGGTATCAATAATTGTTGTCCATAATCCCGGAAGTAAAATAATAAGAAGCACAAGGGTGACACAAACAAAAACAAAAGGTTTTTTCCATGGTTTTAACATGCAAAGAATAAAGAATGGTGCAACCATCAACGATGTTGAATGAAATGTATATGCAATGGCAACAACTACAATAAATTTCCACCAATTTTTCCGGTCAAAAAGAAGCGGAAATCCTGCAAACAAAATAGCAGAAGCAAAGGCCTGTCTTGTGCCGTTAAAGGCTGCTGTGTACAAACACATTGATACATACAAAGCACATGTCATTAAAAAGTCGGAACTATATTTTCTATATGTAAAAAGAATTAAACCGTATATTATAGTGCCTACAATTATACTGTAAATAAAGAAGTCTGTAACTACATAATTGCCTATAAATGCCGTAAGCAAATAAAAGCCCCAGTCACGAGTACCTATAATTTCTCTCAAGCTAACGCCTAAATGTCGATTAAACATTGATAAATATGCACCGAAGTCAGTACCTACATACCATCTGGCTGCATAGAAGAATGTGAGAAGCGCACATACTAACATAACAGCAATAACCGGAACAACTTTTCTCGTTTGGATATGATGCCCTAAACGCACTTCTTTTTCAACACTATATACTTGGCCCCATTTGCAAAGCAACATTACCGCAAACAATATAATAATGTATATCGCCATTTACCTCACCTCACTATTAAGCCTTAATTAAACAGAATTACTCTTTTTAATTATAACATAACGAGCATTCTATTTGCAAGTGATTTGTAGCTATTATTGGGATTGTTTTCGAAAATAGTTATTTTTTATTATGTTGACTTTGAATTTGTATTTGTATATAATTAAACAGTAGATTTTGAAAGGAGGAAACGCTATGAATTTTGACCTTGAAAGCCGTTGCTTGCTGTCGCTTATTGCGAAAACATCATTCGGCAAGGATGTTCCCTTTTTGCAGGGTGACGAGAAAATTGAAGACATTGATTGGGCGAAGGTTTACAAAGAAAGTTTTCAGCAGACGGTTGTGCTTTTTGCTTCAGGTGCGATTTCCCCCTATAAAGATGTTATTCCCCAAGAGGTTTTCGGCAAATGGCTGGCATTCAGCGGAAGAACCTTTACTACGAATATGTTTGTGGTGAATTATCAGAATGAGCTTGTAAAATTTCTTGATGACAACGGCTACAAATATATAATTTTAAAAGGTCTTTCATCTGCATCATATTATGAAAATCCCGATATGAGAATGCTGGGTGATGTGGATTTTCTTATTGAACGCAATAAAACTGACGAAATTGCGCAGAGAATTCAGAAAGAATTGGGATATGGCAGACGAAGTGAATTTGAGCATATTTGTCATGTTACAATGACAAGAGAACGCGCGGCTATTGAAATGCACTTTGAAATTCCCGGAATTCCCCGCGGTGACAATGGCGAATATGTGAGAGAATACATAAAAAATATACTTGAAAATACACAGAATGTTAAAATGGCGGAATGTGAATTCACAGCACCCTCCCACCTTTTCCACGGAGTTATCATTCTTTTGCATATGCTTCATCATATGACAACAGAGGGCTTGGGGCTTCGTCACTTATGTGACTGGGGTGCATTTGTTAACAAAACCGCAGATATGGACTTCTGGAAAACAGAATTTGTTCCTTTCTTAAAGAAAATCAATCTTCTCACTTATGCGGGCGTTATGGCTTCGGTCTGCAAGAAATATATGGGTATTGATATGCCCGCCGTTCTTCCCGTTGCAGACGATGAAATCTGTGAGGAGATAATGTGCGATATTCTTCAAAGCGGTAATTTCGGTAACAAGGACGAGCACTATCACCAAAGCGGCTTGCTTGTTTCTGAAAACGGCAAGGACAGTATGAATAAATCAACATTCTCTGTGCTTTTGGGCAAATTGGATTCAGCGGTAAAAATGCATTGGCCCTGGCTTAAAAGGTGGAAAATCCTTTTACCCTTTGCTTATGTTATCTTTACTGTAAAATATTATTTAAAAGTATTGGCAGGCAAACGCCCCTCGCTCACATCTCTTATGCCCGAAGCCAACCGCCGTAAAGAATTATATAAAAAGTTAGAGATTTATGAGGATACAGAATGAACGAAAATGTGAAAAAGGTCGCTCTTGAGGAGCTTTATCCCATAATAAAAGAGCAGCTTGAAAGCGGCGGAACAGTCGGACTTCCCATTACCGGAACGAGTATGCTCCCCTTACTTGTTCAGGGGCGGGATTCTGTTACACTTTCCCCTGCAGAAAAGGTTAAAGTCAATGACATTATCTTTTATCGTCGTGATAACGGTGCTTTTGTGCTACACAGAATAATCGGTATTGATGACAAGGGATATGTTCTTTGCGGTGACAATCAATGGGTAAAGGAATATGGTATTAAAGACCGTAATATCATCGGTGTGGTGACCGGAATCAACCGTGACGGTAAAATCATTGACGTTAATGATAAAAAGTATGTTAAATACTGTAACCGTTGGTTAAAGTTGTTGCCAATCAGGAAACAGTTAATAAGAATATTAAGCATATTGAGAGCAATAAAAAGAAAAATGAGCAGTAACTGAAAAAGTTACTGCTCTAATTTTTTGTGTTTTTTAGAATTTACGCCAAACCATTTTATTGACTACGCCTGTATATGATTGGATAAGCTTTACAACCTTATTTGAAACGATTTCATCAACATAATCGGGCACGGGAATACCGATATCGCCGTTTTTATTCATATCAACTGCGGTTTCAATTGCCTGAAGAAGAGAGCGTTCGTCAATTCCTGCAAGCACAAAGCAAGCTTTGTCAAGCGCTTCGGGACGCTCGGTTGATGTACGGATGCACACTGCGGGGAATGGTTTGCCAACTGATGTAAAGAATGAGCTTTCTTCGGGGAGTGTGCCGCTATCGGAAACAACCGCAAAAGCATTCATCTGCAAGCAGTTGTAATCGTGAAAGCCCAAAGGCTCGTGCTGAATAACTCGGCTATCAAGCTTAAAGCCCGTTGCTTCAAGGCGTTTTTTACTGCGTGGGTGGCAGGAATAAAGAATGGGCATATCGTATTTTTCTGCCATTTTATTGACCGCATTAAAGAGCGACAAGAAATTCTTTTCAGTATCAATATTCTCTTCACGGTGAGCTGAAAGAAGAATATACTTGCCTTTCCGGAGACCTAATTTTGCGTGGATATCAGAAGCTTCAATATCCGCAAGGTTACTGCGAAGAACCTCCGCCATTGGTGAGCCTGTTACATACACTCTTTCCTTGGGAAGACCGCATTCGTGAAGATATTTTCTTGCGTGCTCTGAATAGGCAAGGTTAACATCAGAAATGATATCAACAATTCGTCTGTTTGTTTCTTCGGGAAGGCACTCGTCTTTGCAACGGTTACCTGCTTCCATATGAAAAATAGGAATATGAAGTCTTTTTGCCGCAATTGCAGAAAGGCAGGAGTTTGTATCGCCTAAAATGAGCAATGCGTCGGGCTTCAACTCATTCATAAGCTTATATGAGCAGTTGATAATATTGCCAACTGTTGCGCCAAGGTCGTCACCTACTGCATCCATATAAACCTCGGGCTCTGCAAGCTTTAAATCCTTAAAGAAAACGCCGTTGAGGTTATAGTCATAATTCTGCCCAGTATGTGCAAGAATGCAGTCAAAATACTGACGGCTTTTATTGATTACGGCGGCAAGGCGAATGATTTCGGGACGGGTGCCCACAATAATCAACAATTTCAGCTTGCCGTTATCTTGAAATTTAATATCTGAATAATCAAGTTTCATAAATTCATTATCCTTTCATTAAAGCTAGACTACTTCAAAAAAGGTGTCAGGCTTTTCAGGGTTGAAGCATTCATTACACCACATAAATGTTATCATATCAGTATCACCAAGGTTTTCAATATTGTGAGTATAGCCTATGGGAATATCCACAACCTCTAATCTTTCGCCCGAAACAAAATACTCAATAACCTCATCACTGTTTATATCACGGAAACGAATGACACCTTTTCCGCTGACAACAAGGAATTTTTCATTCTTTGTATTGTGCCAATGCTGTCCTTTTGTAATACCCGGCTTTGAAATATTCACGGAGAACTGACCGTTATGCACTGTACGAAGTATTTCAGTAAATGAGCCACGGTCATCAATGTTCATTTTTAAGGAGTATGAGAATTTATCCTTTGGCAAATATGAAAGATATGTACTGTAAAGCTTCTTTGAAAAGCTTCCGTCAGTCACATCGGGTGTATGTCTGTTTTCACGGCTTTCCTTAAATGAATAAAGCAAATCAACAATTTCACCGAGAGTAATTTTATGCTCAACAGGAACACGGCAAAAATCGCCGTCTTTTGTTTCATTACCGCATACTGCATTGAGCATTTCGCTCACAACATCATCAATATAAACAAGTGTCATTTGGTGGTTGCGGTCATTGACCTGAATGGGCAAATCATTTGCAATATTATTACAGAAGGTTGCAACTGCGCTGTTGTAGTTAGGTCTGCACCATTTACCGAAAACATTGGGCAAACGGTAAACAAGCACCTTTGCGCCTGTTTCTTTTGAATACTCAAAGAACAGGTCCTCCCCTGCTTTTTTGCTTTGTCCGTATGGATTATCGAGCGCAGCCTGTGTTGATGAAGAAAGCATTACAGGGCAAGTGTTGTTGTATTTTTTGAGAGTATTGAGAAGCTCTGATGCAAAGCCGAAATTCCCCTGCATAAACTCCTCTGTACTCTGAGGGCGATTTACGCCTGCGAGATTGAATACAAAATCGCACTCTTTGCAGTATGTATCGAGCAATGCTTTGTCTGTATCCACATCGAATTCAAGAATTTCAATATCAGCACTTAAAGGAGTATTCTTGTTTTTGCCCTCTTTAATTGTTTTAAGTGTTGCAACAAGATTTTTACCAACAAATCCGTTGGCACCTGTAACGAGAATTTTCATTATTATTTCTCCCAATTGGCAAGTTCATCCTGAATATATTTAAGTGAAAGTAATTTTTCTTTTACTTCTTCAACTGTGAGTAATTCGGTGTTGTTTGAGTCGAACTCGTGAAGAGGATTACGCTCAACATTACCATCTGTAAAATACTTGTCGTAATTAAGGTCGCGCTTATCAGCGGGAACACGGTAGAAATCACCTAAATCAATAGCATTTGAGCATTCTTCATTTGTAAGAAGAGCCTCAAACATTTTTTCACCGTGACGGATACCGATAACTCTCTTCTCTGCTTCGGGGCAGAAGATTTCTCTGACTGCATCTGCAAGCACATCAATTGTGCAAGCGGGAGCCTTCTGTACAAGGATGTCACCGCTCACGCCGTTTTCAAATGCATAGAGAACAAGGTCAACTGCTTCTTCAAGGCTCATAACAAATCTTGTCATATTGGGCTCTGTAATTGTGATGGGCTTGCCTGCTCTCAATTGGTCAATCCAAAGCGGAATAACAGAACCGCGTGAGCAGAGAACATTACCGTAACGGGTACAGCAAATCTTTGTTTTGTCGGGTGAAACTGTTCTTGACTTTGCAACAACTACCTTTTCCATCATAGCCTTTGATGTACCCATAGCATTTACAGGATATGCAGCTTTATCTGTGGAAAGACAGATTACTGTTTTAACGCCCTCATCAATTGCAGCAGTAAGGACATTATCAGTACCGAAAACATTGGTTTTTACTGCTTCAAGGGGGAAAAATTCGCAAGAGGGAACTTGTTTGAGTGCTGCTGCGTGGAATATGTAATCAACACCGTGCATTGCATTTTTTACAGATGCCAAATCACGAACATCACCGATAAAGAACTTAATTTTATCACTTACCTCAGGCATTTTTGCCTGAAATTCGTGGCGCATATCATCCTGCTTTTTCTCGTCACGAGAAAACACTCTGATTTCACCGATGTCTGTATCAAGAAAACGATTGAGCACAGCATTACCGAATGAACCTGTACCACCGGTTATCATCAATGTTTTACCCTTAAAAATACTCATTTTATATCTCTCCTATATCTTAAAGCGGCATATTTCCATGCTTTTTGCGGGGTTGTTCCACTTTTTTTGTTTTCAACATTTCAAATGCTTTTATTATTCTTTCTCTTGAAGCCTGAGGTTCAATTATTTCATCAACATAACCGTGAGCAGCGGCAATATATGGATTCATAAACTTATCTTCATATTCACTGATAAGCCTTTCACGCTCTGCTTGTTTATCTGTTGCTGATTCAATCTGTCGTCTGAAAATAATATCAACTGCACCCTCAGCACCCATAACTGCCATTTGTGCAATTGGCCACGCAAACACAATATCCGCGCCCATATTCTTACTATTCATTGCAATATAAGCACCGCCATAGGCTTTACGGGTTATTAGGCTGATTTTAGGCACGGTAGCCTCTGAATAAGCATAAAGCACCTTTGCGCCGTGTCTTATAATACCTTGATGCTCTTGACTTTTTCCCGGGAGGAAGCCCGTTACATCGACAAGGGACAAAATCGGGATATTGAAGCAGTCGCAAAATCTTATGAATCTTGCCGCTTTATCTGAAGAATTACAGTCAATAGAGCCGCCGAGATGATTTGGCTGATTTGCAACAATACCGATGCATTCGCCGTTCATTCTGCCAAAGCCAACAACCATATTTTTTGCAAATTCCTTTTGCACCTCAAAGAATGAATCATCATCAATAAGATTATCAATAAGATGTTTTACATTATATGTTTTGCGCTGATTATCAGAAATAATTTCCTGCAAATCTTTGCCCATTTTACTATAAGTAAAGGTTTCTGCCTTGAGCTTTTCTTCAAAATTCTGCGGAAGATACGAAAGCAATTCTCTTACACCAAGCAAGCATTTTTCGTCATTATCATAAACAAAATGGTTTACACCGCTCTTGGTCATATGAACCTCAGCAGAGCCCAACTCTTTTTGTGTGACCTCTTCACCTGTTACCGCTTTTACAACCTGAGGTCCCGTAATAAACATAAGGCTTGTTTCTTTACTCATAAAGATAAAATCGCTGATTGCAGGTGAATAGCAAGCACCGCCTGCACAAGGCCCCAGAATAACAGAGATTTGAGGAACAACTCCGGAAAGTTTTGTGTTGCGATAAAAAATTCCGCTGTATCCGCTTAAGGAGCAGATACCCTCTTCAATTCGTGCTCCGCCGCTGTCGTTAATGCTGATAAACGGTGCCCCCGTTTCATAAGCCATATCCATAATACGACAGATTTTCAATGAATGATACTCTCCGAGAGTTCCGCCAATCACGGTAAAATCCTCGCTGGATGCAAAGGCAAGTCTTCCGTTAATTTTACCGTAACCTGTTACTACACCGTCACCCGGAACTTTTTTGTCCTCAAGTCCGAAATCGGTAATTCTTGACTCGATAAGCCCA